>JAFXCU010000062.1 GCA_017521345.1 Ruminiclostridium sp.
CAGCCCAGCAGCCGCAGGACACGGACGGCGTAGCTGACCTCCTCATAGGAGTAGCCCTCGTAGTGGTGCATGCGGCCCTGCATGACGGCAACGGGCTTGCCTGCCAGGGTGCCGAAGACCAGCTGGCCCTTGTGGCCGGGGGCGGTGGATGCCTTGAAGTGGGGGATCTCACCGTAGGGGACCACGATGGGGTTTTCCACCACGTCTCCCAGGTAGCCCAGGCCGGAGCCCAGGACCATGGCCACCTTGGGCTGGAAGGAGCCCAGCTTGGTGCGCAGGAAGTCTGCGCTCTCCTGATATTGTGCAAAGGTAAAGTGCATGAAAGTTACCTCCGTATGGTTCTCCCGGAAAACCGGGTCTGTTTTTTGAATCGCAATTAGTTATTGTACACGCCCTGCAGGGAAAAGGCAAGAAAAATCCCTTGATATTCAAGGACTTTTTACATTTGCACAGAAATTGGGACCCTCATACACCTCCCCCTTGGCACCCAGCTTTTTCACAAAACTTTCAAAACTTTTGCAAATCCTATTGACAGCCGCTCTTCCATGTATTATTGTATTAAGCAGATAGTACAACTTTGGAAAGGAGGGGTCCCATGCCCTGGGAATTCCGCAGCGACCTGCCCATTTACACCCAACTCATCGCCCAGATCCAGCAGCGGATCATCACCGGCCAGCTGCAGCCGGGTGACCGCCTCCCCTCCGTCCGGGATTGGGCCGCCGAGGCAGGGGTCAACCCCAACACCATGCAGCGGGCCATGACCGAGATGGAACGCCAGGGTCTGGTCCACAGCCAGCGCACCGCCGGACGCTTCGTCACCGAGGACGAGTCCGTCATCCGCAAGCTGCGGGAGGACCTGGCCCGCACCCAAGTCCGGGACTTCCTGGCGGCCATGGGCCAGCTGGGTTTTGGGCCGGACGAAATCGCAGCCCTGATCCAAAAGGAAGGAGAGAACAGCCTATGAGCAGCCTGCTGACCTGCAAGGGATTGGTCAAATCCTATGACAAAGTACACGCCCTGGACGGCCTGGACCTGACCATCCAGCCCGGCCGCATCGTGGGTCTGCTGGGCCCCAACGGCTCCGGCAAATCCACCCTCATGAAGCTGGCCAACGGCCTGCTGACCCCCACCGCCGGCGAGGTCCTGATCGACGGCATGGTTCCCGGCCAGGAGACCCACAGCCTGGTCTCCTATCTCCCCGACCGGCCCAGCCTGCCCCAGTGGATGACCATCCGCCAGCTCCAGGACTTCTACGCCGACTTCTTCCCGGACTTTGACCGGGAACGATGCCGGGAAATGCTGGACCGGCTGGAGATCCCCTCCCACCGGAAGCTGAAGGACCTGTCCAAGGGCAACCGGGAAAAAGTCCAGCTGGTGCTCACTATGAGCCGCCAGGCCAGGCTCTACCTGCTGGACGAGCCCATGGGTGGGGTGGACCCCGCTGCCCGGGACTTCATCCTGGAGACCATTCTTCGAAACTACGACCCTGAAGCCACTGTTGTCATCGCCACCCACCTCATTGCCGACGTGGAGAAGGTCCTGGACGAGGTCATCTTCCTGGACCAGGGCAAGGCCGCCCTCCACACCGCCGTGGATGACCTGCGGGCCGAGACCGGCAAGAGCGTGGACGCCCTGTTCCGGGAGGTGTTTCAATGCTGACCAAACTGTTGAAATATGAATTCAAGGCCACCGCACGGGTGATGGTGCCTTTGTGTGCCCTGGCTGTGGCTCTGTGCGCTGTGACCAACATCACCCTTTTGGAATGGGTGGTCAAAACCGACAGTGACCCCAACCTGGTGAACATTGTCCTCCTGGCGGCCAGCTCTGCTTTGATCGGTGCTGTTCTGGCCGCCACAGTGGTTCTGATGGTCCAGCGGTTCCGCTCCAACCTGCTGGGGGACGAGGGCCACGTGATGTTCACCCTCCCTGTTTCCATCCATCAGCATATCTGGGCCAAGACCCTGGTGGCCGTGTTCTGGGTGTTGACAACCCTTTTTGTCGCATTTGAATGCACCCTGATCCTGGGCTATAACGGAGCCCTTTGGATGCCCTTCCCCTGGTTCCGGGAGGCCCTCACTGCCTTCATGGACTGCATTACCTCCGTAGACGCCACCATACCTGATCTTCCCCTGGGTGCAGCCCTTCCCATTTCCGCCGCAGCAATTATAATCTCTGCGGTGGGTCTCGGTCTGGAGATCTTCGCCGCTCTGGCCCTGGGCCACAGCTTCCACAAGCATAAAGTTCTTCTTTCTGTGGTCTTTTTCCTGGGCATTCAGGGTATCTACCATCTGATTGGAGACACCTTACCCCTTCTGGCAGACCTCATCTTCTACTTCTTCCCCTCCCAGAGCCCCACAGGGGTCTATATGCTTGACATGGGAGGAAGCATGGTCTTTTCCCTCCTTTGGGCAGCGGTCCTCTACGCCATCACCCACTACACTCTGAAGCACCGGCTGAATTTGGAGTGAACACCAAAGATATATTTCCCCAGCCATCATCGTAGGGGCGCATCACGAGAATGTGGATTGGCCGAAGGCCAAGAGAGGCTGGCCTGGGCCATTGCACAAGGGAGCCTTGGGGGTTTGCACTCACCTCAGCCTCCCTTGTGTAAAGGGAGGTGGCTCGCCGACAGGCGAGACGGAGGGATTGTAAACCCAAAGGGTTTGACCCTCGTTCCGTTCCATTCACCCCTCGCCCCTAACCCAAAAGGAGTGTATCGCCATGAAACAAGAACGAAAGGAGCTTCTCATCTTCCTGGCCGTGACCTACGGACTCACCTTCCTCATGGGTATCCCCATGGCTATCTTCGCCCAACAAGGACGCGAGCTTATTTCCTTTGCCTATGCCCAGATGCTCTATCCCGCTGCCGGTCTCATGCTGGCCAGACTGATCTGCCGCCGGGATGACCCCTCCTTGCCGAAGCCCTTCTTCCTGGGGTTTCTGGCTCTGACTGCCCTGACTATTGCAACCTGTTTTTTACCCATGGGGTTCACATATCTTGCCTATCTCACCTATATCAGCAGCATCACCCTGGGCGTGATTCTCTTCGCTTCAAAGGACGACAGTCTTCGACCCCATAACCTTTCTGGCGAAAACTGGGGTATTTCCCTTCGCATCATCCTTCTCTTTGTGGGTATCCTTCTGGCAGACATCATTCTTCGCTCCGCTCTATCCACCGAGCTGTCCGATACCATTCAAAATCTGCTGACTTCGAACCTTCTCAAACTTCTTTTGATCCTTCCTCTTTTGTTCCTTCTGACCTTTCCCCACTACTTCGGAGAAGAATACGGCTGGCGAACCTATTTTCAGCCCCTCCTCCAGAATAAATTTGGTCTTATCAAGGGTGTGTTTCTCTTTGGCATTCTGTGGGAGTTCTGGCACTTTCCTCTGGTGATCTTCTACTACGCTCCCCTGTCTTCCAGCATGAGCCTGCTTCAACTGATTCTCTATCGCTATGTGATGGTGATCCTCATTGCTATCTTCATGGCATACGCCTACATGAAAACTCAAAATGTCTGGCTTCCTGCTTTCCTCCACTGTGTCAACAATATTCTGGCCGAGCTGGGGCCAGAGAATGGCAACTGTGAGCTGACCTGGGCCATGCTGGGGCTGTTCATTCTCATTCGGCTGGTCCTCTTCCTTCCCTTCCTTCGATCCAAGGTCTTCCGGCCACAACCGCACACATAACGCAAAACCGGCGGTTCTCGCACCACGCCTTGCCTCTCCCTCTGGAAGAAGGTGGCTCGGCGAAGCCGTGACGAACGAGGGGTACTACAAAATTTTGTATCACAATGAAAAAATGAAACCCATCCATTTGTATTTCCGTCTATATAGATAGAACCAATTGAAAGGATGTGTTCCCATGATGAAAAAGACGCTGGGACTGGCCCTGGCGCTGGCCATGCTCCTAGGCATTACCGCCCAGGCTGCCGGACCCTGGACGGACACGGCAAACCACTGGGCCAAACTCCCCATGGAATGGGCGGCGGAGGAAGGTCTGCTGAACGGGACATCCGAGACCACCCTGGCTCCGGATGCCACCACCACCCGGGCTATGGCAGTGACCGTTCTCTATCGCTGGCAGGGCAGACCGGACCAGAAAGCCGCCCCAACCTTTGCCGATGTACCCCAGGATGCCTATTATGCCGATGCCGTAACTTGGGCGGCCCAAACGGGGATCGTGACAGGAAAGACCGAAACCCTCTTTGCCCCCAATGACCTGGTGACCCGCCAGGAGTTCGTGGCCATGCTCTATCGCTGGCACACGGCGGAGCGAGGGATTCCTGCGGTGATCGGGAAAAACAACGTATACACAGTTTCCGATTTCAGCGATGCTGACAGTATTTCTGTTTGGGCGAAGGACGCTGTGGCCTGGGCAGCGGGAGACCTCTTCCTGCTGGGCAAGACCCAGGGGGACAGCCGTGTGTTCAGCCCGAAGTATTCTATCCCCCGTGGGGAAATGACCAAAATCCTGTATCAGTATGCCTGCCATGTGCTGGGCCATCCCGGCAAGCTGTTTGACTACCAGCCGGACACCGTGGAGAAGGTCCAGGTCCGCAAGGGAACGGGTCCGACTTTCTTTATCACGGACCCGGCAGAAATCGGCCGCTTTCTGGACCGGGTCAACGGCTATACCTACACCACCCAGAGGACAGATCTTGCCGCCGATGGATGGTACTATGCCTTTACGGTATTTGCTGCCAACGGCAAGACTGACCGGGTGACGGTGACGCCCAATGGGGTTAGGATGAACCTGGATACCAAAGGAGAGATGTTCTATCTCAACGAGGACCAAAAAAACTATTTTTCCGAGGAATGGTTCGTAAGCTTTGATCCGGCGAAGTGAACATGTCTGTACAAAACCCGGGACCGATCCAACATCGGTCCCGGGTTTTCTTACCCTTCTTTCAGTTCGCTCAACACCTCTGCCAAGGCCTGATAGGCCTCCAGGAGGGCGGGGGTGTCCTCGGCCACCTGCTCCAGGTCGCCGGACCGGGCGGCCATTTCCAGCCGCTCGGCCTGGTCTCCCAGGTCCATGGCGCCGATCCACCGGGAGGCGCTCTTGAGGCTATGGACCTCGATGGCGTAGTCCTCCCACTGGCCGGTCCGGAAGGTCTCCTGGATCCGCCGGAACTTGCCGGGGATCTGATCCCGGTACATGAACAGGGTCTTGCGGTAGATCTCCGCCGTGCCGCAGAAGCCCATGCCCTGCTGGGCATCCACCCCCCTCAGCTCGGTCAGGTCCTGGGGCAGAGGGCCCTCCTCTGCCAGGACCACCGGGCGGTTGGGGGCCTTTTGCTTGTCCTCGGGGACCCAGACCTTCAGGGCATCGTCCAGGGTGTCCAGCTCCACGGGCTTGGAGATGAAGTCGTTGAAGCCGTTTTCCAGGAAGAACTCCCGCATCCCCTTCATGGCGTTGGCCGTCAGGGCCAGGATGGGCACCACGGCGAAGTAGGGGTCCTTCTGACCCATCTCCCGGATGCGGCGGGTGGCCTCCACGCCGTCCATGTCGGGCATCATGTGGTCCATGAGGACCAGGTCGGGCCAGACCTGGGTCATCTGCTTCAGGGCCTCCTGGCCGGAGCGGGCGGTGTAGACCTCCATCTCGTAGGGCCGCAGCAGACCCTGGCAGACCTTCAGGTTCAGAGGCTGGTCGTCCACCACCAGCACCGCCGCCTCGGGGGCGGTGAAGCTGTTGTAGAACCGGTCGCTCTCCTTCCGGCTGTCCCCCCGGTAGGGGCCGCAGGGGGTGGGGTCGATGACCTTCTGGGGGATGCGCACCCAGAAGTCGCTGCCCACCCCGTACTGGCTGTCCACGCCGATCTGACCGTCCATGAGCTCGGCCAGGTTCTGGCAGATGGTCAGGCCCAGGCCGGTGCCCTCGATGTGGCGGTTGGCCCCACGGTCCAGGCGGCCGTAGCTGCGGAAGATGTAGGGCATGTCCTCCTTCCGGATGCCCACGCCGGTGTCCTCCATGTGGATGACCAGGGTGCCGTCCTCCCCTTCCGGCTCCCAGGTGACCACCAGGGTCACAGAGCCGGTGTTGGTATACTTCACGGCGTTGGAGCCGAAGTTCATGATGATGTGACTGATGTTCACGTCGTCGCCGAAGAGGGTGGCTGGGATGGTCTCGTCCACCCGGGCGGTGAAGGTCAGTTTCTTCTCCTGGGCCCGCATGGACAGGACGGTGATGATGTCGTGGAGCATGGAGAGGATGTGATAGCTCTCGGGCTTTAACTGCATCTTGCCCGCCTCGATCTTGGACAGGTCCAGGATGGAGTTGATGTTGTCCAGCAGGATCCGGCCGCTGCCCCGGATGTCCCGGAAGCAGTTGTCCTTCTCCTCCCCGTCCTCCTCCCGGAGGCCCAGCTCGGACATACCCAGAATGGCGTTGAGGGGGGTGCGGATGTCGTGGGACATATTGGCCAGGAACTGGGACTTGGCCTGGCTGGCGGCCTCGGCGGCCTCGGCCATGACACGGGCCTTCTCCTCCTCCTTCCGGAGGGTCACGGTGGCGGTGTCGTCCTCGAAGATCCACAGGGTTTTGGGGGTCTCCTCCGAGTAGCCGGACATGGGCAGGATGCGCATGGACAGCCAGGAGTCATCCCGTTTCTGGTAGGTCAGCTCGATCTGTCCCTTCTCCCGCAGCTCCTGGCGGATGTTTTCCAGCTGGACGAACCGGTGGACGGCAGGGGCGTACTCCTCAGTGACCATGGTCCGGACATACCGCTCCATGGTGGCGGTGAGGCAGTGGTCACACTGGTCCAGCAGGGCGGCAAAGTAGCCGGGGACCTTGATGCTCCGGGCCTTGTCCTCGTTCAGGTCCACCACGTAGATGCCCTGGTAGTATTCCGAGATAACATGGACGAAGTCCAGCTCGTCCTCGGACTCTGCCAGCTGCTTGGCCCGGTGGAAGAGGATCTGTTCCTTTTCCTCCAGGCGGCGCTTCTCCTCCAACTGGCGGCGCTTGGCCTCGGTGACCTGGTGGATGAGGCAGTTGCACTTGATCTGATGGGTGGCAGAGTCCCGCACATAGTAGAGCTCGGCGGAGTGCCACTGGTAGTCTCCCTCGGGACCCTCCACCCGGTAGTCCAGGACTCGCTTGGTCTCGCCCCCCAAGAAGGCACTGATGAGGGCGCTGCGCTCCATGGATCTCATATAGGTTTCCCGGTCCTGGGGGTGGACGGTGGGGGCCACGCAGTCCCGGATGAAGGCCGTGTAGGTCAGGTGCTCCTGGCTGGCCAGGTAGTCATAGACCTCCCGGCCCCAGAGCATCCGCCAGCGGTCCTCCTCCAGGGCAAACTCCAGACCGGCCACGGTGCCCTCCATCATGCGGCTGAGGAACTTGTCGGCGGCCTCCTGGCGGAGGCGGGCCTGGACCTCCCGGGTCACATCCCGGATGGTGCCGATGGCCTCCACGCCCTCGTGGTCGGCCAGGGGTTCCACCCGCAGCTGGATCCAGGTCTCCTCCTGGTCCATGGTGCAGACCTCCACCTCGCTGTCCTGACCCAGGGCGGCCTGCTCCAGGGCAGAGACGAAGGGGGCCTCCCACTGGGCGGAGCAGTTGAGCTCGGTGAGAAGCTGGAGGGGGGTGTACAGGTCTATTTTCATCTGGTGGCCCTGGCCCTTTTCCGGGGTCAGCAGCCGGAGCATCCCGTCGGGCAGCAACTCAAAGACCCGGACGGAAGAGCCGGGTAGGGCGGCGTTCATCAGGGAGTTCTTTCGGGCCACCTCCTGGTAGAGCCTGGTCTGGGCCAGCTGCTCCCGGGAGGCCTGGAAGAGGAGGACGGCCACCATGGCCACAGCGTAGATCATCACCAAGACGGTGTAGGCCAGGCCGGAGGGGATGATGTCGGCCGCCTGGGTCACCGCCTTCTCCTGGGCGGCGGCGTAGAGGCTCCAGCCGGGCAGGCCGGTGTTTTCCGCACAGAAATACACCTGGCCGTCCTGGGTCTTCCGGGACAGGACCTGGAACTCTGCCCCCTCGGTCCCATCCTTCAGCAGGGCGGCCTGGCTCTGGGCCAGGTAGTCGGCGTTGTAGAAGTTCCCGCCCAGGGCGGTCTCCTCCCAGGTGTTCAGCAGGATGGTGCCGGTGCGGGTCTCAAAGACCACCACACCCTGATCTCCCTCCAGGAAGCCCCGGAAAAGGGTCCCGCTGAAGAGCTCCTCCAGGGCCATGGTGCCGAACAGATAGGCCTGGGTGCCGGGGATCTCCACATAGATCCGGATGGCCCAGGCGGGGCCGTCAGACAGAGTCAGGACCTCCGCCCGGCCCAGCAGAAATTCTCCGCCCGGACCCTGACAGACCTGGGTCTCGGCCCAGTCCCCAGGTCCTTGATAGGTCCCGTCGCTGAAAACGGCCGACCCGTCAGACAGGCGGATGCCCATCTGAGCAAAGGGAACGGTGGAGGTCATGGCATCCAGCATCTCCTGGGTGACCTGGTCCTGGGACCAGTTGGATGCCGCCAGGACCTGGGCCGCCGTGGACAGACGGCTGGCCACGTCCTCCACCTTGCCGGTGACGCCGGCGCTGGTCTGCTGGGCAAAGGTGGGCAGGCGCTCCATGGCTGCCTCCTCACTGCGCCGGGCCAGCTCCAGGTGGAGGATCAGGATGGTGGCGGCGAAACAGGCCAGCAGAATGGCCACCGCCCGAAACCGTCCGGGGTGTTTTTGATATGTTCTCATGGCAGATCCCTCCCATGGATAATTTCTTTCCAATGATATCATACCATAAAAAAGAACATAAAAAAATAGGAGCTGTATCAACAGCTCCTATTTTTCAGGTTTATTCGATTCCCTTCACGGTGTAGCCCGCCTCGGTGACGGCCTTGGTCAGGTCCTCCACGGTGACGGTCTCAGGGCAGGACACATTGGCCTTGCCCCCTTCCAGGTCCACCTGGACGGTGACGCCGGGGATGGCCTGGAGGGCCTTCTCCACGTGGGCCTTGCAGTGGACGCACATCATGCCTTCGATGTTCATGGTCTTGTTCATAAGAATTTCTCCTTCCGGTTCTGGTTCTTCGATGGGTTCCGCCTGGGGTCCAGGCTGATATTTGGCCCCCTGATAGGGGGAGAATCCGTTCAGACGCAGGGCGTTGGTCACCACGCAGACGCTGGACAGAGACATGGCAGCCGCAGCGATCATGGGGTTCAGGGTGATTCCCACCCCTACCAGGGCTCCCGCCGCAATGGGGATGCCGATGACATTGTAGAAAAAGGCCCAGAAGAGGTTCTCCTTGATGTTCTTGACCACCTTCCGGGACAGGCGGATGGCCGCAGGCACATCCTCCAGGGTGGATTTCAGCAGGACCACATCGGCAGCGTCCAGGGCCACGTCGGCCCCGGCTCCGATGGCGATGCCCACTTGGGCCCGGGTGAGGGCGGGGGCGTCGTTGATGCCGTCGCCCACCATGGCCACGTCTCCGTTCTCCGACAGGCGGCGGACCTGAGCCTCCTTCTCGTGAGGCAGCACCTGGGCGATGACCTCTTCGATCCCCGCCTGGGCAGCCACGGCCTTGGCCGTCGCCTCCTGGTCTCCGGTGAGGAGGACGGGGGTGATGCCCAGCTCCTTCAGCTCGGCGATGGCAGCGGCGGACTCAGGACGGATGGTGTCCGCCACGGCGATGAGGCCCAGGAGCTTGCCGTCGGCCGCAAAGTACAGGGGGGTCTTGCCCTGAGCCGCCAGGGCTTCGCCCTTGTCTGCCCAGGTCTGGTCCAGGATGCCCTGCTCCTGCAGGAAGCCGGTCTTTCCCCCCAGCAGGGTCCGGCCATCCACCACGCCCCGAACACCGTTGCCGGGGAGGGCGGCGAAGTCGGCTGCCACAGGCAGGGGCAGGCCTTTGGCCTTGGCCAGGATGGCCTTTGCCAGGGGGTGTTCACTCTGGGCCTCCAAAGCGGCGGCCAGGGTGAGCAGTTCGGTCTGGGAGACCCCATCGGCAGGGATGAGGTCGGTAACAGAGGGCTCGCCCTTGGTGACGGTGCCGGTCTTGTCCAGGACCACGGTTTGGACCTTCCGGCGGCCTCCAGGGCGGAAGCTGTCTTAAAGAGGATGCCCGCCTTGGCGCCCACGCCGCTGCCCACCATGATGGCCACGGGGGTGGCCAGACCCAGGGAGCAGGGGCAGGAGATCACCAGGACGCTGATGGCCCGGGCGATGGCAAAGCCGAAGGTCTGGCCCAGGGCCAGCCACACCAGGCAGGTGACCAGGGCGATGGCCAGGACCACCGGCACGAAGATGCCGGAGACCTTATCGGCCATCCGGGCGATGGGAGCCTTGGTGGCGGAGGCCTCCTCCACCAGACGGATGATGCGGCTGAGGGTGGTCTCCTCCCCCACACGCAGGGTGCGGAGGGTGAGGGAGCCGCTCTGGTTCAGGGTGGCGGCAGTGACCTGGTCGCCGGGCCCCTTGTCCACCGGCATGGACTCACCGGTGAGGGCGGCCTCGTTGACGGCGCTCTGGCCGGAGACCACCTCTCCGTCCACGGGGATGGATTCGCCGGGCCGGACCAGCACCAGGTCTCCGGGGCGGACCTGCTCGGCAGGGACCTCCACCGGCACACCGTCCTTTAACAGGGTGGCCGTCTTGGGGGCCAGATCCATGAGGGCCCGGATGGCGTTGGTGGTCTTGCCCTTGCTGTAGGCCTCCAGCATCTTACCCACGGTGATGAGGGTCAGGATCATGGCGGCGCTCTCGAAGTAGTAGCCGCTGTGGCCGGTCATGGCGGCGTGGTCGCCATTCACCACCAGGAAGAGCTGGCCGGTACTATAGACGAAGGCCGCCGCCGAGCCCATGGCCACCAGGGTGTCCATGTTGGGGGCCCGTTTCAGGAGGCCGCCAAAGCCGTTGACAAAGAATTTCTGGTTTACCACCATCACCAAGCCAGACAGCAGAAGCTGATACAGACCGGAGGCGGCATGGTTCTCCAGAAAGGCCGGCACAGGCCAGCCCGCCATGGGATGCCCCATGGAAACATACATCAGAGGAAGGAGGAGCAGGATACTGACGATCAGGCGCAGGCGGACCTGCTTCCACTCTCCCGTGTCCTCCTGGACAGCAGGAGCAGCGGTCTGACGGGCTTCCTCCGCCGAGGAGGCCCCGTAACCCGCCCCCTGGACGGCCTGACAGATGCTCTCTGTGGTGGCAGGAGCGGAGAACTCCACCCCCATGGAGTTGGTCAGCAGATTGACCGCCACGGTCTCCACACCGGGCAGGGCGGAAACCGCCTTTTCCACCCGGGCCGAGCAGGCGGCGCAGCTCATGCCGGTCACGTTAAATCGCTCCATATCAACACTCCTTTCCGAAAAATCTTTTAATTAGCATTTGCTAACCACTTAAATTTTACCCCTTTTTGGGGGCATTGTCAATCCAATCAGAAAAATTCGTTGGGCTTCCGGCCCTGACAGACCTTTTCCAGCATGGCAGAGAGCTTCTCCATGACGGCAGGGGGCACCTGACGGCCGTTGGCACAGACCGTGGTGCAGGCCATGCAGGAGGCACAGAGGTCGGCGTCGGTCTTGGCAGCGTTCTCCGGGTCGATGGCCCCTACGGGGCAAACTTCCGCACACTTGCCGCACTGGCCGCAGTCCTCGGTGGCCAGGGGCTTGGAGAGAAGGGGCGGCATATCCTTGTAAGGCCGGTTGCCGGGCAGGGCCAGGGCGGGACATTCCCCGGACTGAAGCCGCTGACGGATGACGGAGCCAAAGGCCTCCAGCTCTGCCTGGTCGGCGGCATCGGGACGGCCCTGGGCAAAGCGGCGGTCCATGGAGTGCTCGGCCACGGCGGCAATGCCGGCCACAGGGCGGAACCCCGCCTGGGACAACAGGTCTTCCAGCTCCACCAGGGTGTCGTCGTAGTGGCGGTTGCCATAGACCGTCATAAGGATGACCCGGGCGCCATTGCCCTGCATCTTTGCCAGCCGCTGGGCGGCAGGGACGGGGACCCGGCCCCCGAAGGAGGGCACCGCCACCAGGCAGACGTCCTCACTGGTGAAGGGGATGGCGGAGAAGTCGGCCTCCCGGTCCATCAGGTCCACCTGAACGGGGCTGTCGGTGAGGGTGTTCATCAGGATGTGGGCGGTCTTCTTGGTGCCCCCGGTGGGGCTGAACAGGATCTCGTAATACTTCATGGGCGCACGCTTCCTTTCTTCTTTCAGCAGGGGGATCAGGTGGGTGAGGCTGGAGATGGTGGTCACATCGGTCCGGGCGGGGGCCCCCTTTCTCTGGAGGAGGATGGGCCGGATGCCCGCAGACCGGGCCCCCATCACGTCGGAGTCATAGGAATCTCCCACGTGGACCACCTCCTCCGGGCGGCAGCCGCTGACTTCCAGGGCCCGCTCAAAGAGGGATCTGGCGGGCTTGTAGGCCCGAATGTGGTCGGCGCAGACCAGCCCGGCAGGCTCCAGCCCGTTCTTTGCCATGGCCCGGGCCACATAGCCCTCCCCGTTGTTGCTGATGACATAGATGGGCAGACCGCACAGGGCGAAGAAGGGAGCCACATCGGGGAAAAAGGCGCCTTCGGCCCAGAAGGACCGCATGAGCTTCATGAGGGAGGGGATGTCCTCGGTCATGGAGATCTCCTCCCCCAGGCTCCGGAAGGTACAGGTGACCACCTCATCGGCATCCCGGTAGGTGGGGCCCACACTTTGGGCCTCCCAATCCTTCAGGTGGGCATGGAACCGGGCCAGGAGGTGGTCCTCGTCCCGGCAGGTGCTGGCGGCGCACACCCGCCGCTGGACCTCCTTCATCTGCCAGCAGTCCTCCCGGAGGATGGTGCCGGTATAGTCCAGAA
>JAFXCU010000063.1 GCA_017521345.1 Ruminiclostridium sp.
ACCGGCGGTTCCTACCGCCTGTGCAACGGGACCTCCCAGACCTGCGGGAACCACTGCCGAAAGGACCCCGCAGCCCATGAAGTGATAAATCCCAAGAAAGAAGGAATTGAAATGCGTATCGCAGTAACCTATGAAAGCCAGACCGGCAACATCTTCCAGCATTTTGGCCACACCGAGGCCTTTAAGATCTATGATGTGGAGGACGGCAAGATCCTCTCTTCCCAGGTGGTGGGCACCAACGGCAGCGGTCACGGCGCTCTGGCCGGTTTCCTGCAGGGGGGCGGCGTGAACGTCCTCATCTGCGGCGGCATCGGCATGGGCGCTCAGAATGCTCTGGCCCAGGCTGGTGTCCAGCTCTTTGGCGGCGTTTCCGGTCCTGCTGACGCAGCGGTGGAGGCCTTGGTGGCTGGCACCCTGCTCTACAACCCCGATGTCCAGTGCAACCACCACGGCCACGGCCATGAGCACGGACATAACTGCGGAGGCCATGGTCACGGCCAGGGGGGCTGCGGCAGCCACGGCGGCTCCTGCCACAACTGACACCAAGAGAAAAGGAGGGTTTGCTCCATGGAGAGACTGCGCAGCTGTCTTTCGGCCTTGCCCTTTTGGAACAAGTTAAAAGAAGAGCGGCAGCAGGCCCTCCTGCGGGGGGCGGCAGAGCAGACCATTTTCAAGGGAAGTCTTCTGGAAGGGGATTATGGACTGATCCGGGTCCAGGGGGGAACGGTCCGGTCCTATCTTCTCTCTGAGGAGGGGCGGGAGATTACCCTCTTCCACTTGCGGGAAGGGGAGCTCTGCACCCTGGGCGGGACCGATCTGGCGGCCCAGCTGCCCGTTACCCCTCAGATGATCGTGGAGGAGGACTGCCGGATCCTGACGGTGAGCCGGGCTGCGGTTCGGGCTGCCATGGAAGAAGTCCCGGAGATTCGCGCCTTTGTTTTTGAACAGGGAAGTCGGCACCTGGTCCGGATGGTTTGGAGCATGGAGCAGATCCTCTTTCTCCGTGTGGACCGGCGGCTGGCTTTCTTCCTGCTGGAGGAATACCGACGGACGGGAAGCCGGGACATCCGGATGACCCATGAAGAGATCGCACGGCAGATCTCCTCTGCCCGGGAGGTGGTGGCCCGCATGGTCAAGCGGTTCTCCGCCCAGGGGCTTGTGGAGGCCCGACGGGGTTCCATCCGGCTGGTGGACCTGGAGGGACTTGAAAAATTGAACCAGTAAAAAAAGCGGACGCTGTAAGCGTCCGCTTTTTTCTTACTTCAGGATGGCGGCCAGGTCTTCCTCGGGGGTGCTGGTGGGGTGGATGTCAAAGGTCTCCACCAGGAAGTTCAGCACGTTGGGGGACAGGAAGGCGGGCAGGGTGGGGCCCAGGTAGATGTTCTTCAGACCCAGGTGCAGGAGGGTCAGCAGGATGCAGACCGCCTTCTGCTCATACCAGGACAGAACCAGGGTCAGGGGCAGATCGTTGACACCGCAGCCAAAGGCCTCGGCCAGGGCCACAGCCACCTTGATGGCGCTGTAGGCGTCGTTGCACTGGCCCATGTCCATGATCCGGGGCAGACCGCCGATGGTGCCCAGATCCAGGTCGTTGAAGCGGAACTTGCCGCAGGCCAGGGTGAGCACGGCGGTGTCGGCAGGGGTCTGCTTGACGAAGTCGGTGTAATAGTTCCGGCCGGGGCGTGCGCCGTCACAGCCGCCCACCAGGAAGATGTGCCGCAGGGCACCGGCCTTCACGGCGTCGATGACCGTGCCGGCTACGGACAGAACGGTGTTGTGGCCGAAGCCGGTGGTGACCTCCTTGCCGCCGTTGATGCCGGTGAATTCCTTCTCCTCGGGGAAGCCGCCCAGTTCCAGAGCTTTTTCGATGACAGGGGTGAAGTCCTTGTCCTCCCCGATGTGGGCCATGCCGGGGTAGGCCACCACTTCGGTGGTGAAGACCCGGTCGGAGTAGCTGGCCTTGGGGGGCATCAGGCAGTTGGTGGTGAAGAGGATGGGGGCGGGCAGGTCAGCAAACTCTCTCTGCTGGTTCTGCCAGGCGGTGCCGAAGTTGCCCTTCAGGTGGGGATACTTCTTCAGCTGGGGATAGGCGTGGGCGGGGAGCATCTCTCCATGGGTGTAGACATTCACGCCCTTACCCTCAGTCTGCTCCAGCAGGAGCTGGAGATCCCGCAGGTCGTGGCCGGTGATGACGATGAAAGGACCCTTTTCCACGGTCAGGGAGACGGTGGTGGGGACGGGGTGGCCGTAGCTCTCGGTGTTGGCCTGGTCCAGCAGGGCCATGCAGGTGAGGTTGACTTCGCCCACTTCCATGACGATGGGCAGCAGTTCGTCCATACCGTAGGTGTCGCTCCCCACAGCGGCCAGAGCCTTGTAGAAGAAGCGGTTGACGGTCTGGTCCTCATAGCCCAGCACCCGGGCGTGGTAGGCGTAGGCCGCCATGCCGCGGACACCAAAGAGGATGAGGGACTTCAGGGAGCGGATGTCTTCGTCGGCCTGCCAGAGGGTATCCATATCGTAGTCCTCTGCTGCGCAGGAGGCGCAGGGGATACAAGAGGGGGTGAGGACGACCAAGGACTCGTGGACCCGGTCGATAAGGGTCTGGATGGCGTCGTTGTCAAAGCTCACGTTGGTGACCGTGGCGAAGAGGGCCTCCAGCATCAGCTGGTCCAACTCCTTGGTCAGCAGTCCTTCTCTGCCCTGGGCGGTCTTGGCCAGGCCGATGAGGGCCCCGGTCAGTTCATCCTGGAGCTTGGCATTGCCGGCAGACTTGCCGCACACACCCTTTTTGCCCACGCAGCCGCTGCAGCCGGCGGTCTGCTCACACTGGAAACAAAACATATTCTGATTGGTCATTCTAGGTTCCTCCTCATTAGGTCTTGTCTACGATCCGGCCGTCGGTGGAGATGGTCACCACCTGCCAGGGGATGAATTTGCCGCTGGCCTGGAGGGCTCTCTGGGCGGCCATCTGGATGCCGCCGCAGCAGGGGACCTCCATCCGCACCACGGTCAGGCTCTTGATATCGTTGTTCTGCAGGATGGCAGTGAGTTTTTCGGTGTAGTCCACCATGTCCAGCTTGGGGCAGCCCACCAGGGTGATGTGGTCCTTCATGAAGTCCTGATGGAAGTTGGCGTAGGCAAAGGCGGTGCAGTCGGCGGCGATGAGGACCTTGGCCCCCTGGAACCAGGGAGCGGCCACGGGCACCAGCTTGATCTGGACCGGCCACTGGCGCAGCTGGGAGGTCTGCCGGGGGACTTCCACAGAGGCGGGAGACTCGTGCCGGTGAATGGCCTTGGCCATGGAGCCGGGGCAGCCCCCGGTGGCGCAGGCGGATTGCTTTTTGTTGGCCAGCACAGCGGCCTCGTCATAGGGAGCGGCCTCCCGCTCTACGAAGGTGATGGCACCCTGGGGACATGCGGGGAGGCAGTCGCCCAGACCGTCGCAGTAATCGTCCCGCAGGAGCGTTGCCTTGCCGTCCACCATGCCGATGGCTCCTTCGTGGCAAGCCTCCACACAGATACCGCAGCCGTCACATTTATTTTCATCGATCTGAATGATCTTTCTAATCATAATAAAGTCCTCCTGTTCTTGACTTTGTGGTCTAAGCTTACTATACTAAAGGCAGAAAGTATGTTGGAAATCCAACAAAGGAGGGCGGAATGGAACAATATTTTGCCATTCTCTCCCGCTGTCCCCTGTTTTCGGGGGTAGACCAAGAGGAAATGGGCCTGATGCTGGGCTGCCTGGGAGCCCGGGAGCGGGAGATCCCTAAGGGGGAGCCGGTCTTCCTGGAGGGTGACCCGGCGGGTTTCATCGGGGTGGTCCTGGAGGGGGCTGTCCAGGTGGTCCGGGATGACTATTACGGCAGCCGCAGTGTGCTGACGGTGGTGGAACCCGGAGAGATCTTTGGGGAGGCCTTCTCCTGCGCTGGGGTGGAGACCATGCCGGTGAGTGCCTTTGCCCTCAAGGGGAGCAAGGTCCTGTGGCTGGACTGCAAGCGGATGCTTACGGTGTGCAGCAATGCCTGCCAGTTCCACAACCGGATGGTGTCCAACCTGCTCCGGGCGGTGGCCCGGAAGAACCTGGCCCTCAGCCGGAAGATCCAGTTTATGTCCCAGCGGACCACCAAGGAGAAGATCATGGCCTACCTGCTGGACCAGGCCAAGACCCAGGGGAGTCCGGAGTTTACCATCCCCCATGACCGCCAGGGGCTGGCGGACTTTCTGGGGGTGGAGCGCAGCGCCATGTCCGCTGAGATCGGCAAGCTGAAAAAGGCGGGGGTCCTGGACTGCAAAGGTTCCTGGTTCTCGTTGAAGGACACAGGGGGAGAAGTCTTTTGAGAAAACCTCCCCAAAGAGGGAGAAATCTGGTATACTGGAGACAGAAAGCAACCGATGGAAAGGAGTCTATTATGGGAATTATGAGTCTTTTTGGAAGAAAGGATATCAACGCCGGTATGATGCAGTATCAGCAGGAGACCAGAGCCGTCCTCCTGGATGTACGCACCCCGGCGGAATACCAGGAAAAGCGTATCCCGGGCAGTGTCAACCTGCCCCTGGACGAGATCGGTAAGATCAAGTTCAAAGTATCTGACCTGACCACCCCTATCTATATCTACTGCCAGAACGGGAACCGGAGCCGCAGCGCCCTGGGGATCCTCCAGAAGCTGGGCTACACCACCGTCTTTGACATCGGCGGCATCACCAACTACCGGGGCCGCACCGAGGGCGGGCCCAAGTGACCTGGGAGGAATTTCGCACCCGGGTCCCTGTTCCTTTGAATCGTCAGCAGGAGGCGGCCGTCCGGGCTGTGGACGGTCCCGTCCTGCTGTTGGCTGTGCCCGGAAGCGGCAAGACCACCGTTCTGATCCTCCGGCTGGGGTATATGCTCTTCTGCAAACAGATCCCGCCGGAGCGCATCCTGACCATGACCTACACCGTAGCCGCCACCCGTGACATGGCGGCTCGTTTTGCTGCGTATTTTGGGGAGGAGTTGGCCGGGCGGCTGGAGTTTCGCACCATCAACGGGGTCTCCGCCCGGATCATCCGCCATTATGAGCAGACCATGGGGCGGCGGGCTTTTGAGCTCATCACCGACGAGGGCAAGCTCTCTGCCCTGGTGGGGGAGCTCTGCCGGAAGGCCACCGGGGAGTTTGCCACGGAGAGTACCATCAAGTCCCTGAGAACGGCCATCACCTATATCAAAAATATGCAGCTGACCAAAGAGGAGATCGACCAGTACCAGGCAGAGGACCTGCCGGTGGCCCGGGTGTACCGGGATTACTGTGCCGCCCTCCGGGAGCGGGGGTGGATGGACTACGACGACCAGATGGTCTATGCGGCTCAGATCCTTAAACAATACCCGGAAATCTTGAAACATTTCCAGAAGAGATACCCCTATCTCTGCGTGGATGAGGCCCAGGACACCTCCAAGATCCAGCACAGCATCATCCGCTTGCTGGCAGGAAAGTCCCCCAACCTGTTCATGGTGGGAGACGAGGACCAGAGCATCTATGGCTTCCGGGCGGCCTATCCCGCCGCCCTCATGGACTTCGAGGGGGTCTATCCCGGGGCGAAGGTCCTGCTCATGGAGAAGAACTACCGCTCCACCTCCACCATCGTGGCGGCGGCGGAGAAATTCATTCGGCAGAACACCAACCGACGGGACAAGAATATGACCGCCTCCCACGGGGAGGGGCCGGCCATCCGGGAGCTGTGGGCCTATGACCGGGCGGACCAATACAAGTACCTGGCCCGGCTGGCCGCCCACTGTGACCGGGAGACCGCCGTCCTCTACCGGAACAACGACAGCGCCCTGCCTGTGCTGGACCTGCTGGACCGCCAGGGCATCGGCTACCGGTGCCGCCAGGTGGAGGGGAGCTTCTTTTCTCACCGAGTGGTCCGGGATGTGCTGGACATGGTGGCCTTTGCCCATCACCCTGACGACGGGGAGATATTCTCCCGAATCTATTACAAGTTCCGGGCGGGAATTACCAAGGCTGCGGTGGAGACCGTCATTCGGGAGGGAGGAGAGCTGCTGCCCCAGCTGGCGGAGCTTCAAGGCCTGCCTCCTGGGACCCAAAGCCGCTGTAAGGCTCTGTCTACCCATTTGGCTCACATGCTGGATGAGGGGGCGGACAAGGCCATCTACCGCATCCGCCACTTCATGGGCTACGGCGAGTACCTGGAGGAGCGGGGCGGCGACCTGGGAAAGCTGGACATTCTGGAAGCCCTGGGCAAGCAGGAGCCTGATCTGGATGGACTGGTCCGTCGTCTGCATGACCTCCAGGCTCTGGTCCAGGAGGGGTCCACTGACCGGGACAGCAATTTCATCCTGTCCACCATCCACTCCAGCAAGGGGTTGGAGTACCAGCGGGTCATCCTGATGGATGTTGCCGACGGAATCCTGCCCAGTGTGGAGGCTCCCACCGACAGCTCACCCCGGGAGGATGTGGAGGCCTACGAGGAGGAGCGGCGGCTCTTCTATGTGGGTATGACCCGGGCCAAGGAGGAGCTGAGCGTCTTCCGGTTCAAGAAGGTGGGCCTGACCTCGGCCTTTTCCGCCAAGCTGTTCCCCAAGAAGCCGGTGCCCGTCCGGAAGGAGTCCAAGCCCCTGCCCAAACCGGCCTACAAGGTGGAGGTCATCATTGACGCCGCCCCCTACATCCCCGGTGTACGGGTGGTCCACCAGCAGTTTGGTTCAGGAAAAATTGTCAATAAGCTAGGGGATGTGGCGACGATTCTCTTTGACAGCGGAGAAGAAAAACGGTTCTCTCTGGCCACTGCCCTGCGGCAGAAGCAACTGAAACTGGAGAAAAGCTGAACCCTGATTTGTTGAGGAATCCCTTGACAAATCAGGGTTTTCTGTGCTATCCTGACCACAATATGATATGGTTGATGATTTCCCGAGAGACCGAAAGGCACCGAAGAAGCAATACGGATGGGTCCCGTCTTACCCACCGTGGAAACTGAGCAGGTAAAAGGAAGGAAATCGGACAGATCTTTGGAGAGAGCGTCCCGGAGACGCCGCCGATGAGGCTATAACCAACAGGCACAAAGGACAAAGAGTATGAAGACCCGATGGGGTCCTCATACTCTTTTTTGTTTGCAGAAAAGGGTTCATATGGCAAGACGAAATCCAAACAAGGAGGCTTGCCCTTATGTTGCGGCAGCAGGAAGAACCCTTCCTAGAAAAATTAGCATTGATCCTATCTCTGTTCAGCGGGATTCTCTTCCTCTCGGTGGAGCTGATGGCCGCCTGGACCACCCGTTCCCAGGGGATCTGGGCGGACAGCATCTATGACCTGGGAGAGACCCTCTTCCTGGCGGTGTTTACCTTTCTTCTGGTGTTTCTTAAGGGAAATGAGCAGAGGAATCAGGTTCGCCAGATCTTTACGCTGAGTAAAAATGCCTTTCTGGCGGTGCTCCTCACGGCCCTTATCTGGGAGAACCTGCGTGTATTGTTCTCTGGCGGTCATGTCATTGACCCTCACCAGGTTTGGGGCATGGAGCTGGGCCTGTGCGGCCTGGCGGCGGCGGTGACCCTTCTGCTGGCCATTCTGGCCCGAGGGTCTTCTTCGGAGGCCGTCCGCAGTGAGGTGGTCTGCTGGGCCATCGATGTGGCCGGGTGCGCCGGAATGATCCTGGCCTATGGTCTGTGTGCCCGGTTTGGGGAGCAGATGCCCTGGCTGACCCGCTATGCCGACAGTTTGATCGCCATTCTGCTGAGCGTCCCTGCCCTGATCGGAGTCCTGCGGATGCTCCGGGATAACTTGGCAGTGTGTTCTATCCCTCGTATTAAGCATGATTTTAGTTAAACAAAAAGCACCTTGACCATTGCGGTCAAGGTGCTTTTTCAGGTAGATGTGATTTTCAGGCCCACGATGCCGGCCAGGAGCAGGGCGGCGAAGAAGAGGCGGGCGGCGCTGGCAGGCTCCTTGAACAGAACGATGCCCACCACCACGGCGCCCAGGGCTCCGATTCCCGTCCAGATACCGTAGGCAGTGCCCAGAGGAAGGGTCTTGGTGGCCTGAGAGAGAAAGACAAAGCTGGCGATCATGCCGATGATGGTCACCGCCGACCAGTTCAGGCGGGTGAAGCCCTCCGACAGTTTGAGGCAGGTAGCCCAAGTCACCTCCAGCAGACCTGCAATGAAAAGACAGATCCATGCCATAGGGGATCCCTCCTTTTGAAAAGATAAATCGCGTATTTTTCCGTGTCTTCAAAGGCCTAACGACACGGAAAAATACGCGATGGTCCTCCACCCGGCGGCGGAGCACAGAAAAAGTGTAGCACAGGGGAGAGGGGAAGTCAAGGGGTGGGCAGGACCTTCCGGCGGTATTCCTCTCCGTCCAGGGTGAGCCAGCGGAGGAGGCCGGGTTCATAAATGATGCAGCTGTGTTCCGAGCCGCCTCTTGGCAGGGAGACCGAGCCGGGATTGGCGGCGATGAGATCCCCGTAGTCATGAAAGGCGGGGACGTGGGTGTGGCCGGAGAACATGAGCTGGGCGGCGCCTACCGGGGGCAGGGCAGACCGGTGGCCGTGGGAGAGAAAGACATCCGTGCCCTCCCAGTTCACAATGGTGTGACCGGGGATGGTCTGGAACCGGGGACGGAGTTTCCCTATGCCGTAATCACAGTTGCCCTCTACGCAGGTGATAGATTCGTGGTGAAAGTCCAGCAGGCGGACCACCGTCCGGGGGTCGAAGTCGTAGTCCTCCTCGTAGGAGCCGGAGTAGACGATGTCCCCCAGGAGGATGAGCTGTTTGCATCCCTCCTGGTGGTAGAGTTGGAGGAGCTTTCTGCAATAGGCGGCGGAGCCGTGGATGTCCGATGCGATGAGTCGTTTCATGGTATCACCTCAATATAAAATATAGTATAGCGAACTTTGGGGGATAGGGCAAGGGAAAATCCCTCTGTTCCATTTCCTCTGCCTGTGCTATAATGAAGGCAACACTACGAAACCAAGGAGGAAATTCCTCATGATCCAAGATACCAAGCGTTCCATTGCCTTTATCTGTCCCTCCTGCCGCCAGTCGGTGGTCCTGGAGCGGTCGGTGTTCCAACTGGCGGCCGCCGGCAGCCGTCTGGCCTGCCCCTGTGGGAAGTCTTCCATAGATGTAGCCCTCATGGGGGATCAGGTGCGTCTCACAGTGCCCTGCCTCTTCTGCAATGAGGAGCATTCCGTTTCCTGCTCTACCCAGGCCTTTCTCAACCAGAAGACCTTGGCCTTTACCTGCGCCAACTCCGGCATGGACTGCTGCTATGTGGGGGAGGAGGAACCGGTCTTTGCTGCCCTGGCCCGCCTGGAAGAGGCGGTCGATAAGCTGGAGGCCTCTGCCGGAGCTCAGGGGACCTTCCTGAACGACCTGGTCATGGAGGAGATCCTGGGAGAGCTGAAGGATATCGCCCAGCGGGACGGTATCTCCTGCACCTGCGGCTGCCGGGAATGGAAGCTGAAGATCAACTACAGCTCCGTAGAGCTCTTCTGTGCTGACTGTGAGGGCGCCCTGAAGATCCCTGCTGCCACCATTTCCGATATTGAGGACCTGTGCTGCAAGCCTATTCTGACCATCCGGGGAAAACCCCTCCGGTAAACGCACATCCCGGCCCCGGCCGCAT
>JAFXCU010000001.1 GCA_017521345.1 Ruminiclostridium sp.
ATGCGTAAACACTCTGGACAACGATATCAACGATGTCGTCACCTTCCCGAATGATCGGGCCCTGGATGCCTCTGGAAATAACGCCTGCCATGGTCAGTCCTCCAATACGTAGAAAATTACGAAAAATACAAACCCGCGGAAATGTAGCGCTCCGCGGAACTTACGACGGGTGATCTTTTTGGCTGCACAGGCTGTACACTAAAAAATTACCGGAATTATTATACATGGTTTTGCCCCGAATAACAAGTCTTTTTTGACGGAAATTAAACTTTTTCCTGCAAATAGTTTTGGTGAGGAAAACTCCCGGCGGATATCCCTTGCGGGAACAGACATCTTAGGTTATAATACCACCAGAAAGATTTGATATTCCAAAAGGAGGACAAGCCCTTGAGAAAGGTTCCTGACTATGAAGGCTTTGAGCTGGGCCCCATTCGTCCCCCCAGCGAGGCCTACAGCCTGCTGCTGCGCATCAACCGCGGCTGCGGCTGGAACAAGTGCCGCTTCTGCGGCTTTTACCGTGATGTTCCCTTCGCCATTCGCTCCGCCGAAGACGTAAAGAAAGATATCGACCGGGTCAAATACTGGGTAGACGTGTTCCAGGGGAACATTGAGGACGCCAGCAATCCCGCCACTCCCGGTGAGCAGGAGGCCTGCTATTCCGCCTACAACTGGATCCAGAGCGGCATGAAGTCGGTCTTCTTCCAGGACGGCAACAGCATCCTGATGCCTCCTGATGAAATGATCGAGGTGCTGGAGTATCTCAATGCCACCTTCCCCAACATCCAGCGCATCACCTCTTACGCCCGGTCGGATACCATCAACCGCCTGAAGCCGGAGTATCTGAAGCGCTACGCCGAACTGGGTCTGAACCGGTTCCACATCGGTCTGGAGACCGGCAACGACTATATCCTGAAGCTCATGAAGAAGGGCACCACCAAGCAGGCCCAGATCGAGGCGGGCATCAAGGCCAAGGCCGCCGGCATTGAGATCAACGAGTTCTACATGCCCGGCATGGGCGGCCGGGAGTACGCCCGGGAATCCGCCCTGGACACCGCCGACGTGATGAACCAGGTGAACCCCGACTTCATCCGCATCCGCTCCATGGCCCTGGCCGAGAAGCTGGAGATGTATGAGGATTACCGCACCGGTCTGCTCACCCGTCCCAACGACATTGAGACCATCCATGAGATCCGACTCTTCATTGAGAACCTCCACGGCATCACCAGTGTGGTGGACTCCGACCACATCCTGAACATCCTGCTGGAGCTGCGGGGGAAGCTCCCCGAGGCAAAGCCCCGTCTGCTGGCCATCATTGACCAGTTCCTGGACCTGCCCGAGGAGACCCAGAACATCTACCGCCTGGGCCGCCGCCTGAACCTGATGAACGCCCTGCGTGACCTGAACAACCCCATCCTGGTAGACCGGGTCAAGCAGACCATGGACAAGGCCGGCATCGACAAGACCAACATCGACGATGTGTGCGATCAGCTGATGATCCGCTGCATCCCCATTTGAGCTGAAATACCGTCTGTCCGAAGACAGACGGTATTTTTATGGCATAGAACAGAAAATCTCATGGCAGGATGCACAAAAAGTTCTTTACTTTTCCTGATGCTTATTATAACATATTGATGAAGAGAAACGGAAGTATAGAAACTGAAACCAAGGGGTGACACGTATGGAAATAACCGTTGAAAAGAACAGAAAGGCAAGTCTAATCACCTTCTCCATTGAAGGCCGCATCGATGCCCGCACCAGTCATATCCTCCATGCCACCACACGGCAGTATGACTTCTATACCTACAGCAACGTAGTATTCGATTTTACCAATGTGGAGCACATCACCGCAGCCGGTCTGCGGGAGATGCTGGTGCTGAAAAAGCGGCTCTACTATCCCGATCAGCTGAAGATCATCAACGTCCATGACCGGGTCTACAAGATTTTCCAGACCACCGGCATGGATCAGCTTCTGGATGTATCCCGGGCAGAGGGGGATCTGAAGCCCATGCACATCCATATGTCCTTCAAGGCCCTGCTGAGCAAGAAGCGGGAGGAATCCCCGGACAAACCCTTTGTGGTCTACAAGGGCCGCAGCTACACCTGGGCAGACATCGAAAAGATTTCCCAGATTATTGCTCTGGACCTCTATCATCAGGGGGTCCGCCGAGGCTCCCATGTGGCCCTCTGCGGCAGCAACTCGGCCAACTGGATCTTCACCTTCTTTGCCATCCAGAAGCTGGGGGCCGTTGCCATGCTCATCAACTTCAATCTGAAGCGGAAGGAGATCGTCCAGCTCTCCCGGATCGGCGACATCACCCACTTCTGTATGGGGGAGATGCCCGATGGGGACGACACCTTCGTGGAGGACATCACCGGGGAGGACTCCAATATCCGGGCAGTCTGCCGGGTGGATGACACGGTGGACTTCACCACCCGCTATGGGGAATACCAGCAGGCGGCCGGTCGTTTCCAGTACCGGGTGGAGTCCGACGACGCCTCCGTGGTCATCTTCAGCTCGGGCAGCACCGGCCAGCCCAAGGGGGTCCTCCTGTCGGCCTACAGTGTGCTCAACGCTGCCGAGGCCACTGCGGAGAATATCCGTCTCAGCAGTGAGGACCGGAACTGCCAGATCCTGCCTCTCTTCCACATTTTCGGCTTCACCGGCTGTCTCTTTGCCTGTGCCCTGCGGGATGTCCCCCTCTATCTTCCCGAAGACCTGCACACAGACACCATCCTGCAGACCATCCAGGAGGAGAGATGCACCATCCTCCACTCGGTGCCCACCATGATGCTGGCCCTGGTGAACAGCCGGGACTTCCGCCCGGACCGGGTGACCTCTGTCCGCTGCAGCCTGCTGGGGGGAGCCGCCACCACGGAAGCCCAGTTCCAGCTCTTCCGGGAAAAATTCCCCAACAACCATCTCATCTCGGCCTACGGCCTGTCCGAGCTGGCCATCGCCACCGAGAGTGAGTACGAGGACAGCTTGGAACACATCACCCGGACCATTGGCAAGCCCCTGGGAGATACCGAGGTCTCCGTCCGCAGTCTGGACGGGAACCGGGAGTGCAAACGGGACGGCTCCGAGACCGGCGAGATCTGCCTCCGGGGCTCCTTTATGATGCTCTGCTACTATAAGCTGAACCTGGAAAAGCAGGCCATTGACGAGGAGGGCTGGCTCCATACGGGAGACCTGGGC
>JAFXCU010000064.1 GCA_017521345.1 Ruminiclostridium sp.
GCCCTGCTGCTCCACGATACCCGCCTCCAGCAGGGCCTTCACGATGCCGAACACCGTGGGGTAGCTGAGGCCGGAGCGGCTCACCAGCAGTTCCGTGGTGGCGGGGTCATTGCGCTGCAGCAGGGTAATGATGGTCTCCACATTCTGAACGCGGACGATCTTGTTGTTCTCCGTACGGGAGTGCTTCTCTCTCACTGGCTGCCTCCGAAGGCGCAATCGTTTGCGCGCAAATTCTTACATTGTTTATAATATTATAGCGTGGAACAGGAAAAGTCCACTGATTTTATGAAGAATTTTACAAAAGTTTGATCCTCTGTCCCCCCACCTTTCTGTTTTCACCAAAGGCTCCAATGCCTTTTTTTCTATTTTTCCAGATTCCTTCTCAATGTCTTGACAAGGGGCGGAAAAAGGTTATATACTAGTGATAGCGGCTTTTATTAAATTATTTTATAAAAGCCGCGCGGTACAAACCGTAAATTCAAAGGAGGATTTGAAATGAAGAAGCTCATCGCACTGTTCCTGGCTTCCATCATGGTCCTGTCCCTGGTCGCCTGCGGCGGCTCCAAGAAGGAAGAGACCAAGGAAGAGGTCAAGGAAGAAACCACTGAGACCACTGAAACCACCGAAGAGAAGACCTATACCCTGACCTTCACCACCTCCTCTGTTCCCGCAGAGGCTCACACCAAGACTCTGGTTGAGTATGTCGGTCCCCGTCTGGAAGAGCTGTCCGGCGGCCGCATCAAGCTGGAAACCTATGACTCCAGCTCCCTGTTCTCTCAGGACGACGAGCTGCCCGCCACCATCAAGGGCAACGCCTCCCTGTGCTACACCGACGGCTCCTGGCTGGAGACCTACATGCCCGGCGCTTCCATGTTCTCTGCCGGCTACTTCTTCAGCAGCCTGGACCACATGAACGCTGTCATGAACGGCGAGATCGGTGCCGAGTTCTTTGAGAAGGTCGCCCAGGAAGTCGGCGTCCGTCCTCTGGCTTGCTACTACATCGGCTCCCGCTGCATCAACCTGCGCTCCTCTGAGCCCGCTGTCACTCCCGATATGCTGGCTGGCGTCAACCTGCGTATGCCCAACTCCGAGGCATGGCTGATGCTGGGTAAGGCTCTGGGCGCCAACCCCGTTCCCGTTGCTTTCTCTGAGCTGTACACCGCTCTGTCCTCCGGCGTTGTCGATGGCCAGGATAACCCCCTGACCGGCACCGAGGAAGGCAAGTTCTATGAGGTTACCGGTTCCATCGCTCTGACCAACCACCAGATCGGCGCCGTGTGGCCCGCCATCAACGAGGATCTGTGGCAGGAGATGGGCGAAGAGCTGCAGGGCTATGTCATGCAGGCTTTCCAG
Organism: Ruminiclostridium sp.; assembly: GCA_017521345.1. The sequence continues at coordinate 1,354 of JAFXCU010000064.1, forward strand.
GAAGGCATCGAGTACAACAACAAGCTGGTTTGCGATAAGGAAGCCGAGCTGGTTGCCTTCTTCGAGGGCGAGGGCCTGGTCGTTGCCGAGGCTGACATTCCCGCTTACAAGGAGCAGGTCATGGCCTACTACCTGGCTGACGAAGTCTTCACCGCCAACTGGGATATGGATCTGTACGAGAAGATCCAGGCTCTGGGCTAATTACATCTAACCCGCAGGAAGGAGCCGGATCTCCGGCTCCTTCCTTTCATCATCCTGCTCCTGTCAAATTTTGGCGGATCTTAAAATTTGCAGCCTCTTGAAAGGAGGACACACCCTTGCTTCGTACGCTGAAAAAGGTGTGGGACGTGATCGAGTATCTCGTCGCCATCATCTGTCCGGGCATTGCCTTCACCGTGATGTTCGTCTCTTTCTGCCTCCAGATCTTCTCCCGCTACGTTCTGGGCGCGCAGTTCTCCTGGACCTTTGAAGCCACCGTCATCGGCTTCCTGTGGACTGTGGCCTTCGGCGCTATCTGGGCCGGCCGCAACCACGAACACGTTTCCTTCTCCCTGATCTACGACCTCTTCGGGCCCAAGGGGCAGGCCATCCTGAATATGATCGGCAGCCTCATAATCGCCGTGGCTTTCGTGATCCTGATGCCCGCCGCCTACGAATACCTGGAGTTCATCACCATCAAGAAGACCGCCGTTCTGCGGGTGTCCTTCACCGCGCTGTACGCTCCTTTCCTGGTGTTCATCGTGTTCTCCACCATCTATCTCATCCGTGACTTCGTGCGGGACATCATCATCCTCCGCACCCCCAAGGAAATCCTGCTGGCGCGCCGCGCTGCCGAAAAGGCCGCGAAGGAAGGCGCTCTTGACACGGAAGAAGGAGGTGCTGAATAATGGCATTTTCCACCTGGATCCCCATTATCGCACTGCTTCTCACCTTTGCTTTGAATATTCCCGTCACCTACGGCATGCTGGCCGGTGGCGTATTCTATCTGATCTATACCGGCGGTGATCTGGGCCTGGTTCTGTCCCAGACCATGGGCAGCCTCTACACCGGCTACGTCCTGATGGCTGTGCCCCTGTTCGTCTTTACCGCCAACGTTATGAACTCCGGCAAGGTCACCGAGGCCATGTTCGAGTTCTGCAAGGCCATCGTGGGTAAGCGCAAGGGCGCTCTGGCCTACGTCAACATCGTCGTCTCCCTGATCTTCTCCGGCATGACCGGCTCCGCCATCGCGGATGCCGCCGGCATGGGCAAGATGGAGATCGACGCCATGACCAAGGACGGCTACGACAAGCCCTTCAGCTGCGCCATCACCGCAGCCTCCGCCACCATCGGCCCCATCTTCCCGCCCTCCATCCCCTTCGTTATCTACTCCATGCTGTCCGGTGCCTCCGTGGGCGCCCTGTTCATGGGCGGCATGGTCCCCGGCTTCCTGATCGCCGTGGTGCTGGCCATCTACGTGGCCTTTATCTCCCGCAAGCGCAACTATCCCGTGGGCAACAAGTTCGGCGGCAAGGAGTTCTGGAGCTCCACCTTCAAGGCTGTCCCCGCCCTGTTCACTCCCATCATCCTGCTGTGGGGCATTTACTCCGGCGTGGTGACTCCCACCGAGGCCGGCGCTATGGCCGCCCTGTACGCCCTGATCATCTCCGTGTTCGCATACCGCGTTCTGGGCCTGAAGGACTTCCTGAAGACCATCCGGGATACCGTGGTGGGCAGCGGCCAGATCACCATTCTGACCGGCTCCGCCGCCGTGTTCTCCTACATCGTGTCCAAGGAGAACATCCCCGCGCTGGTGTCTGACGCCTTCTCCGCCGTCACCGGCAGCCCCGCCGCCTTCCTGATCGCCTCCAACATCCTGTTCCTGGTGCTGGGTATGTTCCTGGATACCGCCGTGCTGCAGTACGTGTTCCTGCCCATGATCCTGCCCATCGCCAAGGCTCTGGGCATCGACCTGATCCACTTCGGCGTTATCATCTGCCTGAACATGATGATCGGTCTGATCACCCCTCCCTTCGGCTTCACCCTGTTCGTCACCTCCGGCATCGCCAAGACGCCCTTCGTCAAGGTGGCGAAAGAAATACTGCCAATGGTCATTATCCTGTTGATCCTTCTGATCATCCTGACCTTCTGCCCCGCTATTATCACCTTTATGCCCACCCTGATGGGCCTGTAACCCCCCCCCATTCGTTTTAATCCCGGTATAAAACCGGAGAAATAAGAGGTAAAGTGAATTATGTTAGATTTCCAGGCTATTGAAAAGTACTATGAGGAAATGCCTGCCGAGTCCCGCGAGTTCATGGACAAGTCCATCGACGCCATCGTTGCTGCCAAGCAGCGCGGCGGCAAGGTGGTCGTGGCCACCGGCTCCGGCCCCAACATCCATGAGGGCGTCACCACCCTGATCGCCGAGCTGATGGACAAGGGCATCATCGACGGCGTCACCACCAGCTCCGCTGTCATCTCCCACGAGATGGGCGGCGTGCTGGACCGCGTCAAGCGCATCAACGCCGACCTGATCGGCCCCGAGTTCCTGGACATGGACAAGATGCCCCGCGGCAACATCTTCGAGCTGACCGAAATGACCGACGAGGCATGGGCCGAGCTGAAGAAGGAAATGATCGTGGACGACGCTCTGGTTGAGAAGTGCAAGGCTTCCGAGGGCAAGGTCATCATCAAGGCCGCCGGCAACATGGCCTATCCCATGGGTCTGCGCACCGAGA
>JAFXCU010000065.1 GCA_017521345.1 Ruminiclostridium sp.
AGGGGTATAGCTCAGTTGGTAGAGCAGCGGTCTCCAAAACCGCGTGCCGAGGGTTCAAGTCCTTCTGCCCCTGCCAAAATATGGCGCGGTAGTTCAGTCGGTTAGAACGCCGGCCTGTCACGCCGGAGGTCGAGGGTTCAAGTCCCTTCCGCGTCGCCATATTTGCTGCTGTAGCTCAGTAGGTAGAGCGCATCCTTGGTAAGGATGAGGTCGGCGGTTCAAATCCGCCCAGCAGCTCCAAAAAGCTTCGAGAACTTAGGTTCTCGGAGCTTTTTTCTTTTTCCGAATAGAACATCAGACCGCATCCCTGTTTTGCCATTTCAGCAGAAGGGATGCGGTCTATTTTATGTCCAGGAAACGTATTAACATGAACAAGTGTTCAGGAAAGACCTTTGAGGATGTCTATTCATCTTTCGTCCTCGCCAAGACGGCAAAGGGAGTATCAGATACAACCATTCGCAACTACCATCAGAATCTCCATAATGTTTCCCTACACTTTGATATTACGATGCCTTTTGAAGAGTTGTCCAAAAGTAAGTTAGAAGAGATGGTGGTGTCCATGCGGGCTGCCGGGCTGGCCCACAACTCAATCGCCACATACGTTAGATCAGTAAGAACTTTTTTGAATTGGTGTAATCGGGAAGGGCTTACAACAGTGAATGTCCCAAACATTAAAGAACGGGAGACGGTCAAGGAGACTTATACGGATGAGGAGCTGGCCCTCCTGCTGAAAAAGCCGGATAAGGGTTGTGATTTCTGCGAATACCGTGGATGGGTCATTGTCTGCTTCCTGATGAACAGCGGCTGCCGGGCCGCTACCGTCCGCAATATCCAAAATCGGGATGTAGATTTAGCGTCCAAGCAAATTACCCTGCGCCACACAAAGAATGGAAAGATCCAGGTAATCCCTCTTTGTAGTCAAATGGTCTCTATTCTCTTGGATTACATGGAAATCCGTGGCGGTGATGATACTGACTATCTATTCTGTAATCAGTATGGGGAGATGCTGACAGAAAACGCCCTGCGTTTGGCTATCGTCAAGTATAATCGTGGCAGAGGGGTCCAAAAGACAAGTATCCATCTGTTCCGGCATACCTTTGCCCGGAAGTATCTTGTCGATTGTGGAGGAAACGCATTTACCTTACAACGGCTGATGGGCCATTCCACGTTGAAGATGACAAAGCATTACTGTGCGATTTTTGATGCGGATATCGCAAAAAGTTATGACAACTTTTCTCCATTGGCAAAATTGAGTCAGTCGCCCCAAAAGATTTCAAAGAAGAGGAATTAACACATCTTTGAACATCTCAACACATCTAACAAGAAAAAGGGAAGATGGTGGTCTGCTTGGTGAAGTCCTTGTAGAGGTCCGCATACAGACGCTTGAAGGTGGTGCTGTCGAAACGGTTGCTGATAATGTTGGTGTAGCGGACGATGTAGGTTCCTGCCTCCATCTCTTCCAGGCCCCGTTCCAGCATCTCTTCTTTGAGTGCGTCCCGGATAGCATCTGCCTTTGCTTTGGCCTTGGCAGCCAGCTCGTCATAGTTGTTCATGGTCTCAATCAGGGCAACGATTTCATTCTTAGTCATAACTCATTCTCCTTTTGGATGTTGTGGCAAGTGGTGGGTGGCGTTAAGCATCTAGGCTCTCCGGCTCTCTCAATCTCCCTTATCCGTTCCCACTCTTGTCTTGCGTTCTTGGGTCGGTTCCCCTACTTCGTCCGCCTTGACTTGCCGTTTTGGTTCATCTCTTAACTGTCTTTATTATACACTCAAAACAGGTGTAAAACAATTCGCACAATACACAAAGATTACACTTGATTTATGTGTAATATTCACACTTGAAATGAGTGTAGTTTCTGCTATAATACATAGTAGAATGGAGGTGGTGTCCCTTGCCGATGAAATACAAAATTGATGTTCTTTCCGCATTAAAGGAAGCAGGCTATAACACCAACACAATCCGCAAAGAAAAAATTATGGGTGAAGCAATGCTCCAAAAGTTGCGTAGTGGTCAAATGGTTTCTTGGAACGTTCTTGAAACCATCTGCTCTCTCCTGGATTGCCAGCCCGGCGATTTGATTGAGTTTGTCAAAGAGCCTGATGTTCAGGAAACGGGTGATTGATTTTCCCGAACAAAATTGGCCCTTAAACTGTCTTTTTCTGGCCTAAAAACCTCGATCCAAAAGTGTAGAGGAAAACAACTGGTTTTCTGAACGGAGGGGCGGGGGGTGTATTTCGGGAGAACCAGACCACAGAAGCACAATGCCGAAAAGGCGTGGGCAGAACTCCCACGAAGAGGATATTCTATTCCAAGAGACGGTTTTGATGACTGTGAGCGATAGAGCGTCCCTTTCATCGTCCAACGGCCAAAAGCAGAAGAAAACGAAAAAAGGCGGCAGCCAGTTCAAAGATTACCCTGTCTGGGGTCTTCTCTTCCTTGAACCGGCTACCGCCTCTGTTTATTTCCATCCCTTGAAAATATTATCCAATGCTCGGTTGATGGTGTTTTCCAATGCTTTCTCCTATTGGCTTGATAATCTGATCTCCACATTTCTTTCTTCTATCCCCCTGGCTACTTTCCGTCTATGGGCATTCATGATTTGCTCTGGCGTATAACCATCCAGATACATAGAAGGGTAATACTCTGGGACGTTTCTATGGTAGTAATCCAATAATGTCATTTCCTCTCCTCCTTCCTTCTGACACACTACGCTCTCACTACTTTGCGGGAACGCCGCTGTTGCGGCGCTAACGCAAATAGTGAAGCGGTTCTATTCTTCTATAAAATTGGACCAATCTTTTTATCTGGTAATACCCAAACAACAAAAACAAGTCAGGCTATTAACACCAATAATAGTAGATATATATTAGTGTTAATAACTTGACTTGTTTTTCTATTCCTGTATTTCATTTTCTATGCTCTGCTGAATGTAGTTTTTCAGTTGTTCGATTTTCTCATTGTAGATCCCATTGATTTCTGGAATGGCTTGTTTGCGAGCTACGCCGCCGTAGGCAGCCGTTCATTTTCTTTTCCTCCTATTGGTTCGTTGGGGTGTTGGTGCTAAAATCAAGCACCCTTCTTGGTCTCCTGGATGTCGATGACTTCCGCAGTCTCTTCTTCGCCCTGCTCTGCGGTGTCTTCCTCGTTTTCGGCCTGGGTCTTGGAAAGGATAGCAGTACCCAGGACGGCAATGGCAATCTTGGCATCAGAAATCTCCTTCTTGGCCTTTTCCATATCAAAGGGATTTTCCTTGGTGCCAAACTCGCCCAGGAACCACTTCTTGGTGAAAGGATAAACGCTGATTTTGGAGTCTTCTGCCATCTTCTTCACAGCCTCGTATTCGAGCATAATCTGCGCACTGTTCTTCTGGATGGAGATGTAGCTTTCCATAAATGCAAAGGTCAGGCCTTCGTAGGTGGTCTTGGCCTTGGAGGACTTAACCTTCTGCTCCTTGATGACCAGCTTGAAGTCAGGATGTCTTGCGATCTTGTCTGCCAGTTCCTCGTAGATAGGACCGGAACCCTTGCTTGCCTTGTCAAAACTTGCCTTGGTGCCGATGATGGAGCGGGTCATAAAGTTGATGGTGAAACGAACAGAGGTCTTGGTGGTGGTCTTCATAACAGTATCCTTTCTTGCCTTTTGGCTTTCTGCGGTTCAGGTCGCAACCCTTTTTTTCTTTGAGACGTTTTGTTTCATCTCTCACTTTCTGTCTTTATTATAAAAGAAAGGGTGTCCAATATTGCGGACTACCCCCTTCGTGAAAAACGATTTCTTTTTACTTTTTTCTTTTGGAAAATGCGAGCGGGTGAGCGAGAGATGTTCGTGTATGTTGGCAAGATGTGCGAGCGGATACGGGGATGTGAGAAGATGTGCGAAGATGTGTATAATTAAGTCCAAGGGGCTTGTATCCTGAACAGAGAAAAGAGTATAATGCGAATCAAACAGGGGGCGGTTCCGTTTTCCGAAACGGAAAAGAACAACCCTTAAATTGCGAAAAAATCGAATGTTTTCAATGGTTTTTGGGTCCTCTACGGAGTGGCTTGCCACTCCGATCCTTGGTAAGGATGAGGTCGGCGGTTCAAATCCGCCCAGCAGCTCCAAAAAGCTCCGAAAACTTCGGTTTTCGGAGCTTTTTTATGTCTATTTTTGTAAAAGTATCATAGCAGTATGTGTTATGGTATGGTATACTGAGAAAAACCCAGGGCAGGAGAGGATAGGTATGGATACAACGCTGTTTTCCCAACCGAAAGGAAAGGCCACGCTGGTGGTTTTGGAACAGGGAAAGGTGCGAACAGTTACCCTTGAGGGACGTGACCGCTGGTCCCTTGGCCGGGCAGCTGGCGGAGTTGCCCCTGATATTCCGCTGCAGTCTCCCATTGCCAGCAGACGGCATGGAGAATTCTTGTGCCATGAGGGAAGATGGTATTATAAAGAGGGAGGCAGTGTCAACGGGACCATCCACAACGGGCGGTTTATGGGCCCGGAAACCGGTGGTAAGACCCGGATGACCTTTTTGAATAGTGGCGATACCCTTCGTATCGACTATAAAGATCTTTCACGGCCAGATGACCGGGGGGTGTGGATGCTCTTTACCACCGATTTGACCTCTGTCACCTGGCAATATCGTTCCTTAGAGGGCCAGTCACTCTGCCGGATTGGTCGGGAGGCCGACCAGTGTCAGCTGGTCTTTCCTTTGCCCTATGTTTCTGCCTGCCATGCGGAGCTTCGCAGCAAAAGCGGACGGTGGCAGTTGTCCGACTGCGGCAGCACCGCTGGGACATGGGTCAATGGCGTTCGGGCGGTTGGGGCTGTACAGTTGAAGGAGAAGGACCATATCTCTATTTGTAACTGTCATTTGATCTTTACGGGACAGGGGCTGCTGTACACGGCTCGCTCGTTCCAGAAAGCCTACAGAGAGAATGTCAGCAACCAGGCCCAACCTGGCCGTGATGTGGTCCTGGAGGCGAATATCCAGTCCAAGGTGGTCAAGGACCAGAGCGGTTCCGGACAGAAGGAACTGATTCGCAACGTGAAGCTGTCTGTAAGGAGCGGCCAGTTGGTTGCCCTGCTGGGTGGTTCCGGTGCGGGTAAGACCACCGTGATGAACGCCCTGAACGGCATGGACCAGATGGGCGTGAGGGGTCATGTCCTTTACCGTGGTGAGGATCTCTACCGGAATTTTGAGCGGCTGAAATATCTCATTGGCAGTGTGCCCCAGGAAAATGTGGTCCATGATATGCTGACGGTGGAGCAGGAGCTGCGGGACGCAGCCCTTCTCCGGCTGCCGAAAGATATGGGGGCAAAGAGCATTCAGCGACAGGTGGAGGATACCCTGTCCGCCCTGAACCTGACCCAAAAGCGGAAGACCCAGATCCGTAAGCTCAGCGGAGGCGAGCGCAAGCGTGTTAATATCGGCGTGGAGCTGGTGGCCGACCGTGAACTTCTCTGCCTGGACGAGCCAGATGCCGGTCTGGATCCTCTGGCCAAAAAGGATCTCTTCACCACCTTGCGGAATCTGGCTCATGATCGGGGAAAGAGTATCTTGGTCATTATCCACGATGTGTCTGAGATCGACCTTTTTGACCAGATCATTATGATGGTCAAGGTGGATGGAGTGGGCCGTCTGGCTTTTGAGGGCTCACCTGGGGATGCACGGAAATACTTTGGTGTAGAGGACCTCAGCGAGGCCTATGTCGTTATCAGCAAAGACCCAAAACGGTATGTAAGGGGTTAAACCATGAAAAAGAAAACCGAACGGATTTCCGCCTTCCGGGAGTGGCGGGTGCTGGCCCGGCAGGCCAGGCGGATCCTGTTCAGCGATAAGAAAAATCTGCTGGTATCCCTCGTTTTTCCGGTGTGCGCGGCGTTCATTACCGTGTGGATCGCCGGGGAGAATATGTTCGTCCACTACGAGGGGACCAAATCTGCCTGTTTTGTGCTGGTGAGCGCCGCCATCTGGTGCGGCCTGTTCAACTCCATCCAGATCGTGGTCCGGGAGCGTGCCAACATCAAGCGGGATTACACAGCCGGACTGCGTCTGCGGTGCTATACGGCCTCCCGGGCGGAGATCCAGCTGGGCCTATGCATCATCCAGAGCGCCCTGCTGACGGCGGCCTTCCTGGGGGTGTCGGAGAAGTTTGGCAACACCCTGCCTGACTATGGATTGATTCTGGAAAATCCTCTGCTGGAGTGCTACATCAGCATTTTCCTTTTGATGTTTGCGGCGGATGCTACGGGGCTGTTTGTGTCCTGCCTGGTACGTAAGACGGAAACTGCCAACGTGCTGGCGCCGTATATCCTTATTGTGCAGCTTATTTTTTCCGGTATCCTGTTTCCCATGAAAGACCTGGCAGAGAAGGCATCCTATGTCATGCTGAGCCGGTGGGGCATGGAGGCGTTGGGCAGCACCTGCTGCCTGAATGACCTGCCTCTGAAGATCCAGGCAACCGTCCCCACGGTGCCCCACGAAGCAGAGGATATGTTCCTGTCCTCCGCCCAGCATTTGCAGGATGTGTGGGTGATCCTGGGTGCCTTTGCCGTTGGATGTATTTTCCTGGGGAATCTGGCCCTCCACAGAGTGGCGAAGGACACCCGGTAAGGGGAGGAGGAAGAGAGAATGTCTATTGAATCGAGAATCCGTTCCTACGAGCCGGTTTTCCGGGAGTGGCAGGTAAAAGAATATTTGGGCGGAGGTTCCGGCGGTCAGACAGGTGTGTATCGAATCGTCCGTCCCCACAGCGGCTGGGAAGAGTTAGGCGCCCTGAAGGTCATCACCATCGTGGAGGCCAAGGGAAAGCTCCAGGACCAGTCAGAGGTCTATCGGCAGGATTACCTGCGCCATCGGCAGCAGCTTCGGGCTCGTGCCGAGCAGGAGGTCCAGCTCATGTACCGCCTGCGGGATTGCGCCCAGGTGGTGAACTATCAGGACTATACCTTTATAAATTGGCAGGCAGACAACAGCTACGGCTGTGATATGCTCATCCGCATGGAGTTACTGACCAGTCTGGAGGCTGTCCTCATGCGGCAGACCTTCCACGAATCGGGGGTCCTGCGGGTGGGCCGCGACCTGACCGAGGCCCTAATTCGCTGCCATCAGGAGGGGATCATCCATCGGGATATCAAGCCTGCCAACATCTTTGTGACCCCCAACGGGGATTATAAGCTGGGAGACTTTGGTATTGCCCGGATCCTGGACGACACCCAGTTTGCCTATACCAGCATTGGAACTCGTGCCTACGCTTCCCCAGAGCAGACCCGCCAGGAGACTTATGACCACCGGGTGGATATCTACAGCCTGGGCTTGACCCTATACGAGCTGAGCAACGGAGGAAAACTCCCCTATGCCGAGTCTGGCTATATCCGCCACGATGAAGTCCTGCGGCGGCTGAATGGGGAGCCCCTTCCACCGCCCAGCCAGGCCAGTCCGGCGCTGGCGTCGGTGATTTTGAAGGCCTGCGCCTACTCACCCAACCAGCGGTATCCCGATGCCCGGGCCTTCCAGAAGGCCCTGGAGGAGGCGGGGCAGAAACGGGCCCAGCCCAGGACTGAGCCCCAGGGTCAGAAGAAAACCGACCCTTATGCCACCGACTATGCCAGCCCGGGGAAGCAATCCTCTCCTGTTGGGGAGAAAAGAAAGGAAGAAGAATCCCAACCGCCAAAGACGCAGCCAAAGGCTGGGACAGAAAAAAAGCGAGGATCTCAACAGAAGAAAACGGGAAAAAAGGCTCTGCGAAAGAGTTTCCTTGGGTTCCTGAGTCTGGTCCTGATTTTGGCTCTGATTGGGATCGGAGACAGTGGACACTCCTGGTATCAGGAGACAGGCCCTCAGCGCTATGAGTATTACGTGGGGGACTATTCCTGGGAGGGAGCTGCCTATATCGCCGAGCTTGCAGGAGGCAAGCTGGTCACCATTGACAGCAAGCGGGAACTGAACCATCTTACGGATGAGCTGAACGTCCGGGGGTATCAGGATATCCTCTTTTATCTGGGAGGAAAGCGGGCCGAGAATGAGAGGGATTTCTTCTGGCTCAATGGGCTTCAACTGCCAGACGGGGAGGCCCTGAACGGCAGAGATGGCTGGATGGCCGACCTCTGGTTCCCGGGAGAACCTTCCATGGAATACGACGGGGTGCAGGAGACCTGCCTGACCCTGGAATACATAGATGGCCGATGGGGCATGAACGATGTCCCCGCGGATCTTTTGGCTCAGTCTGACCAGTTCAGCGGCCGCATTGGATTTATTGTGGAATATGAGGACTAAGCAATGAGCGTCTGTCTCTGGGACAGACGCTCATTTTAACAGAAGAGATTTTGATGGTGCGTATGGAGGTCTCCCGCTGTCTTTTTTGCGGCGTTTGTGGTATAAGTATACTGAGGAAATTTTTCCAAAAGGAGAGATTTATGTGAATCTGTTTGATATTCTGGGCCCTGTCATGGTGGGTCCGTCCAGTTCCCATACAGCGGGAGCGGTGCGGATCGGCCTCATGGCACGGACCCTTCTGGGTGGTGAGCCGGTCACGGCGGCCATTCATTTACATGGATCCTTTGCGGAGACCGGCACGGGCCACGGCACGGACAAGGCTCTGGTGGGCGGACTTCTGGGCATGAAGCCCGATGACCTGCGCATCCCCTACGCCTTTACCGAGGCGGACAAGGCCGGGCTTGGATTTACCATTGATAAGGTTGACCTGCGGGATGCCCATCCCAACACGGCGGTCATTGAGGTCACCAACCGGGAGGGGAAGACCCTGCGCATCCAGGCCTCCAGCCTGGGGGGCGGCCGCATTGAGGTCAACAAGCTGGACGGTGTGGACGTGTCCTTCAGCGGCGCTTTCAACACCCTGGTGGTTCGAAACCAGGATGCCCACGGTGTGGTGGCTTCGGTCACCAACATTTTGAGCCAGGTCCACATCAATGTGGCCAACATGAGCGTCAACCGCAGCAAGCGAGGCGGCGATATGCTGATGGTCATCGAGACCGACCAGCATCTCAAGCCCAGTCTGGTGGAGTTTTTGAAGGAATTGCCGGGCATTCTGTCCGTGACCTACTATGACAAGGAGGAGGAAGACGATGGTTCTGGATTCGATGAAGGAGATCTTTGAGGCCATGGAAGCCCATGACCTTCCCTTCTGGGAAGTGGTCCTCCAGGCGGATATGGAAGACCGGCAGGTGAGCCGTCAGCAGTCCATGGCAAAGATGCTGCGGACCTGGCAGGCCATGGAGGATGCCGCAAACAACTATTCCGGTGCCCGGCGAAGCGTCAGCGGCCTGGTGGGCGGCGATGGCCGCAAGATGCGCCAGTATTCCTTCCGAAACAACGCTATGTCCGGGGGCTACGTCAGTGAGGTCATTGCCGAGGCCCTGAGCATGGCGGAGTCCAACGCCTGTATGTGCCGGATCGTGGCGGCCCCCACCGGCGGCGCCTGCGGTGTACTGCCTGCTGTGCTGCTGCCTCTGTGCAAGCATGAAAACCTCACCCAGCATCAGATTTTGGAGGCCCTGTATGTAGCCAGCGGCATTGGATCTGTCATCGCCTACAAGGCCTGCATCGCCGGGGCTGCCGGTGGCTGCCAGGCAGAGATCGGCACGGCCTCTGCCATGGCGGCAGGCGCGCTGGTGGCTGTCCGCGGTGGCGACAAAGAGCAGATCGGCCATGCAGTGGCCATGGCCCTGAAAAACCTGATGGGTCTGGTCTGTGACCCGGTGGCCGGCCTGGTGGAGGTCCCCTGTGTCAAGCGAAATGTTATCGGCGCGGTGAATGCCGTCAGCTGTGCCGATATGGCCCTGGCCGGGGTGGAGAGCCGCATCCCTGTGGATGAAGTCATTGAGGCCATGGGCGAAGTGGGTCGCCGTATGCCGGTGGAGTTCCGGGAGACCGCCCTGGGCGGCTTGGCTGCCACCCCCACAGGCCAAGCCGTGAAGGAAAGGCTGAGACAAGCATGAGTACCATGACCATCTACCTCATTCGCCACGGCGAGACGATTTGGAACAAAAAGCACCTCTTCCAGGGGAGCAATGATATTCCTCTGGACGAAAATGGAGTGGCGGTGGCCCATGCTACGGCTGCCGGTATGGCGGAAGCTGGTCTTCACTTTGACCGGATCTACTCCAGCCCTCTTTCCCGGGCCTATGAGACTGCCCGGATCCTCTGTCCGGACCAGGAAATTGAGAAAGACGATCGACTTCGGGAAATTTCCTTTGGGGAGCTGGAGGGAAAGGTTTACACCGATGTGACCGCCCTCCCTATGCCCGCCCCCGGCGGGGAGTCGTTTGAGTCTCTTCAGAACCGGGTGCAGGATATCCTGAAAGAGATTGCTGCCGACCCGGATAACCAGGGGAAGAAGATCCTGGTATCCGCCCACGGCGGGGTCATCCGCAGCGTGACGATGACCCTGAAAAATATCCCTCAGGAGGCGTTCTGGCGGGGTGGCGTCAGCAAGAACTGCGGTGTGACCATCCTGGATGTGGAGGGGGATACCTTCTCCATTCGAGAGGAAAACAAAATATACTATTAAAAAAGTCCGGATACGATTTCGTATCCGGACTTTTTTACTTCATCAGCTGCTGGCCGTCGTGGTAGGCCTTGCCCACCACCCCGCCCAGGGTGCGGTAGAGTTTGCGGGCCCGGTCAAAGGACAGGGCGTGGAGCTTGTCGGCGTCCACCAGGCCGTCTTCTCCCAGAATAGACTCGTCGGCGCTCATGTTCAGGACCTCTGCCACGATGCAGATGAGGCCCCGCTTCTCCTCTATCTCCACCACCTGGCACTCCAGGGTCAGGGGGAGTTCGTCAAAAAGGGGGGCGTCTACGAAATCGCTCTTCCGAGCGTGGAAGCCTGCCTTTTCGATCTTGTTCTCCTCAAAGCCGGTGGCCAGGCCAAAGTAGTCGGCCTCCACCAGGTGGGCCTGGTCGGCAAAGCTCATGGTAAAGGCCTTCTTCAGAAAAATGTTGTCGGTGGTCTTGTGGCGGCGGGAGATGTTGATGTTCACGTACTTGCCGCCGCACATCCCGCCCCAGCCCACGTTCATGGCGTTGGGGGTGCCATTCTCGTCGTAGGTGCCAATGACCAGCACCGGCTGGGGATAAAAGGCCATATCGCTGAAATTCTTTCGCATGGGGAACCTCCAAGGGTGTAATATTGTCCCCATTTTACCACAGGCGGTGGAAAAAAGCAAAAGTCCGGACACTTCGGTGTCCGGACTTTTCAGATCGTAAAAACCTCGTAGAGTTTCGCCGTTGCAGCGGCGAAATCAAGTTAAATTTGTTTTCTGGTGCGACATGTGCGTGCCGGAAAACTCTTCTCGGCCTGAGAGTGCCTGCCATGCAGGCGCGGGTCAGGCCGTGATCTTTACTTTGAAGGAAGAGGCTTGTCTTTTCCTTCAAAGTCATCCAAATCCCAGGGGGGTGATGGCGCAGTAGTCCTCGATGGTGCCGTGGTTGAAGAAGCACTCCAGGATCTGCTTGCCCACGGGGTGAAGCTCCTCGGTGTCGTAGATGGCCAGCTCCTTGGCGAAGAAATCGTAGAGGATCTCAGCGCCCTTGTCGTAGCCTTCCTCGCCCAGGGCAGCCTGACGCTCGGGACGGAGGAACCGGGAGCTGATGTTCTGGCCGTCCACCTTCATCTCCTTCAGGGCGTAGCCGAAGAGGGGGCAGCGGGCGGGGACCAGTCGGTCCATCTTCATGTTGATGCCGCCGCGGCGGGCCAGGTATTCCCGGGAGATCCACTCGGGGGCAAAACCGGTCTTGTAGACGCCGATGTGCTGGTTGGGGATGATGACATACCGGGTGTTGGGGCAGGCCAGGATCTGCTCCAGCAGAAGGTTGGCCTGCTTGACCCGTTCACCGGTGGCAAAGGGCCAGTAGGAGCCCACGCCCTCGCTGGCCAGGCTGGGGCCGGAGGGGCCGCCGTCGTCAGCGATGCTGGGGTTCTTGTAGCCTCTGGGGGCGATGAGCCGCCACAGCCAGGCCAGAGCCGGGGGGATGATGCCCATGAGGCCCAGGATGCCGTAGCTGGGGTTTTCTGCGGTGGAGGGAGGCATCCGGACGCCGAAGGAGCGGACATCCACTTCCACGGGCTGGTCCACGATCCGGTCGATCATCCGGCGGGGGATGATGACACGGGGGTTGGGGCAGGGCTTGCCGTCGGAGTCGGGGGTGTGCTCCCAGGGCAGGCAGGTGGCTCGGGGCACGCCGTCCAGGTTGAAGAACATCAGGTTCTCCTTGCTGTGGATGGCGATTTTTTCATAGAGGGGATCGCAGCCGTATTCGGTGATGCCGTCCACCCGGACGAACCAGCCGTCCTCGCCGTCGGTGACGGCCAGCTTGCCGTTCTTGGGCTGGTAGCTGGGCTGGCAGAGGGCCATGTCGTCGGTAACGGGCTGGATGGTACAGGTGTCGCTCATGGAGATGTAGGTCTTTTCACCGGTCTCCGTGTGAATGCCCAGCAGGACCCGGCCGTCGGCCACCCGAGGGACATCCTGGAGGAGTTCGCTCTTGCCGCCGCCGGAGGCGCCCTCGTGCATCATGACCATTTCGTTTTCATAGGGGGTGATGATCCGGGCAGCGGAGGCGTGGGCGGTGACCCAGCCCTCCTGCTCGCCAATGTCCAGGAGCATACTGTAGATGCCCTTCTTGGCGGAGGGGCCGGGGTAGAGGTTGTAGGCAAAGACCTCGTGCAGGTCGCTGCTGCGGCTGTGGACCACCACCTGCTTGCCGCCGAAGTGGGTGTGGCGGAAGGGGGGCGCCACATAGACCACGGCCCGGGGGGTGAAGGAGTCCAGCTCCCGGGCGTTGACGAAGGCCTGGAGCTGGGCCAGGGCGAAGGCGAAGAAGGCGGTGTTTCTGGGGCAGACCAGGACGGCGTCATAGCCGAACTGGTAGCCGCCTGCCTTGAAGGGGACCAGGATGAGCTCCTGGCGGGCAAGCCACTGGTAGGTCTCCTCCCGCAGGTCCGAGAAGGGGTAGCCGTAGACCTCCTGGAACCTAGGCTTGTCGGTGGGCAGGTCGTCGCCGATGCGCATGCAGTCGGGGTCTCGGCGGCGCATATAGTCCTCCACGAAGTTGACCGATGCGCCGTTGCGGCAGCGGACCACAGTGGCCTCCTTGACCAGCTTGCCCTTCACATCGAAGCTGACCTCGATGGTGTCGGTATACTCGTTGCCGAAGATCAGTTCATACAGGGTGTCCTTGCTCTCAGGGACGATGACACTGGGGCTGTTGAACAGGATCCTCTGCATGTCGGGGGTAAAGTTGAATTTTTCCAGTAATACGTTCATATCGAAAACCTCACTTTCATCCTCTCCAAAGGGTGCCGAGGGGTAATCATGCTCTCTTAGTGGTGTATTATTTTATCTTATATCGTGTTTGTTGTCAAGAGACTTTTGTACACAAAGAAAAGACTGTTTTCCTGCATGGCTATCCATCCTATGCGGGGAAAAACTGCACCGGAACGTTGACCTTTTGGTCGGATATTCGTATAATAGAGTGTATCTTGCAATTGAAACAAGCGCCTATGGGCGCATGGAGGGATCAATATGATTCGATTTGAATGTGATTACGCGGAGGGTGCTCACGAGAGGGTCCTGCAGCGCTTGATGGAGACCAATATGGAGCAGACCCCCGGCTACAGCGAGGATCAGTACTGCGCCACCGCCCGGTGGTACATCCGGGAGCTGTGCGAGGATGAGACGGTGGACGTCCACTTTCTGGTGGGCGGCACCCAGACCAACGCTCTGGTGATTGCCGCCGCTCTGCGGCCCCATCAGGGGGTCATTGCCCCCATGAGCGGCCACATCAATGTCCACGAGACCGGAGCCATTGAGTCCTATGGACACAAGGTCCTGTCTGTTCCCTGCGGACGGGACGGCAAGATCTCCGCCCAGGATGTCCGGAAGGTCTACGACGCCCACTGGAACGATGTGACCCACGAGCACATGGTCCAGCCGGGCATGGTGTATATCTCCCAGCCCACCGAGAACGGCACCCTGTATTCCAAGGCCGAGCTGGAGGCCATGTGGGCCACCTGCCGGGACTGTGGACTCTTCCTGTTCATTGACGGCGCCCGCCTGGGCTACGGCCTCATGAGCCAGGCCTGCGACCTGACCATCCCCGACCTGGCCCGTCTGTGCGACGCCTTCTACCTGGGCGGCACCAAGCAGGGCCTCCTCTTCGGTGAGGCCCTGGTCCTGACCCACCCTGCCCTGAAGAAGGACTTCCGCTACCTCATCAAGCAGCATGGCGGCATGCTGGCCAAGGGCCGACTGCTGGGCGTGCAGTTCTGCACCATGCTGGAGGACGGCCTCTACTTCGACCTGGCCAAGAAGGCCGACCAGCAGGCCATGACCATCCGCAAGGCCTTTGAGGACCGGGGGTACCCCATGCTCTTCGACTCCTACACCAATCAGCAGTTCCCCGTCCTGCCCGATGCCGTCCTGGCTGAGCTGGAGAAGGAGTTCGCTTTCTCCTTCTGGGAGAAAGTGGACGAGACCCACTCTGCCGTCCGTGTGTGCACCAGCTGGGCCACCCAGGACAGCGCCGTCCAGACCCTCATCGCCGCCCTGGACAAAATCAAGGAGAGCTGAGCCATGAGACTGTATACCGTAGAACACCAGGGCAAGGCCCTGGTCTGTCTGGAGGACGCAGACGGCCGGCTGGCCATCCTGCCCTATGAGACCATGAACGACCTGCTGACCGATGACCCGGAAAACCGGGAGCGGGTCCTGGCCCAGGCCCAGCGGGAGATGGGAGAGCTCTTCTTTGAGGAGGTCACCCTCCTGGCCCCCATTCCCAACCCCATGCAGGATGTCATCTGCCTGGGCATGAATTATCAGAAGCACAAGGCCGAGGCCGAGCAGTTCGACGCCCAGGCCTTTACCCGGGAAAAGGCCCGGGCGGTCTATTTCTCCAAGCGGGCCACCCACTGCCCTGGCCCGGATGCTCCCATCCCCGGCCACTTTGATATCGTGGACAGCCTGGACTACGAGACCGAGCTGGCGGTCATCCTGGGGAAGGACGCTGTGAATGTGTCCGAGGAGGACGCCTTCGACTATGTCTTCGGCTATACCATCGTCAATGACGTCTCCGCCCGGAACCTCCAGACCGGCCACAAGCAGTGGTACTTCGGAAAAGGTCTGGACGGATTCACCCCCATGGGCCCCTGCATCGTCACCAAGGACGAGTTCGCCCAGCCTCCTGCCCTGGCCATCCGCACCTGGGTCAACGGGGATCTCCGCCAGGACGCCGTCACCGATGAGCTGATCTTTGGCATCCGGCACATCATCCATGAACTGTCCCAGGGCATGACCCTCCGGGCAGGCACCGTCATCGCCACCGGTACCCCCGCCGGGGTGGGCATGGGCTTCGACCCGCCCAAGTTCCTGGAAAAGGGCGACGTGGTCACCTGCCAGATCGTGGGCATCGGCACATTGGAAAATACTGTAGAATAAAACAGATCCCCTGGAACCGAGCGGTTCCAGGGGAATTTACCGTTTATGGGGTTGGTTGGATGATGGCGGTGAAGAAGTCCTTGTCCCGGGCTAAGATTTCCCGGAGGGACCGGCCGATCTGCCCGGCATCGTTCCGGGGAGCGGCAGCCACGCCCCAGGCTTCCAGGTCCAGGGCGTCGGCCAGATAGAGGGCCCGGTACAGGTGGTACTCCTGGGTAACGATGACCACCCGCTGGACAGAGAATTCCTCCTTTGCCCGGTGGATGCTCTCGTAGGTGGAGAACCCGGCGTGGTCCATCAAAAGGGCCTCGGGAGGGACGCCCAGTTCCAGGATCACCCGCTCCATGGTGGCCAGCTCGTTGTAGCTCTCGCCGCTGTTGTCACCAGAGAGCAGGACCTTGTCCGCCCAACCTGCCTGGTACAGCTCAGCTCCACGGGTGAGGCGGCTGGCCAGCATAGGGGTGGGGGAGCCGTCGGGACGGATGCCGCAGCCTAAAACCAGGATGCAGTCCAGGTCCTCCGGTGGGGTGTCTTCCTGGATCAAAATGGAATCCTTCGTGGAATGGACTACATAGCCGCTGATGCCCAGGGCAAGGCCCAGCCCCAGCAGGCCCAGGATCACCAGGACCAGCAGGCACCGGCCGAGAATCTTTTTCATGGCGGAGACGGGATCAGTCCTCCACCCCGTCCAGGATCAGCTCTTCCTCCTCGTCAGGCTCACCCCGGGTGTAGGTGACACGGACGGTGGAGGAGCTCAGCATATCCTCCCGGCGGGCGACCCAGCCCTTTTCTGCCATTTTTGCGTTGCCTTCCTCCAGCTTTTCAATGGCATCGAAGGTGTCAGCGCCGGAGTAGGTGATCTTTTTCATTTCCATGGGGGTATCCTCCTTGGGTCAGTTCTGCTGGGCTGCCTTGATCATGATGGCGCACTCGATGCGCTTCTTGAAGAGCTCGCAGCCGTATTCGTAGGTGCCGTTGATGTCGCCGCTGGCGTGGTAGGAGTTGGCGGCGCAGCCGCCTGCGCAGTACAGGCGGGCCCAGCACTCCCGGCAGTCGGGGTTGGCCACCACGTTGCAGCGGTGGAACTTCTCGCCCAGCTCGGTGTTCTTTACGCCGTCCCAGACGTTGCCCATGGAGTAGGCGGGGTCGTTGACGAACTGGTGGCAGGGGAAGAGCTCGCCCCAGGGGGTGACGGCCAGGTACTCGGTGCCCGAGCCGCAGCCGGACATGCGCTTGTGGAGGCAGGGGCCCCCTTCCAGGTCGATCATATAGTGGTAGAAGGTGATGGGACGGCCTTCCTTCTCCCGCTGGATCATCTCCTTGGCCAGGATCTCATACTGCTCGAAGAGCTTGGGCAGGTCCTCCTGGTTCAGAGCCCAGGGCTCGTCGGGAGGGCTCACCACAGGCTCCATGCTCAGCTCGGTGAAGCCCAGGTCGGCCATGTGGAAGATGTCGTTGGTGAAGTCCACGTTGTCGTGGGTGAAGGTACCCCGCATGTAGTACTCCTTGTCCCCGCGCTTCTCCACGAACCGCTGGAACTTGGGTACGATGATGTCATAGCTGCCCTGACCGGCAAAGTTCTTGCGCAGGCGGTCGTGGACCTCCTTGCGGCCGTCCAGGGACAGGACCACGTTGTGCATCTCCTTGTTGCAGAACTCGGTGACCTCATCGTCCAGGAGCATGCCGTTGGTGGTGAGGGTGAAGCGGAAGTTCTTGTGGTGGATGGGTTCCAGGGTGCGGGCGTACTTGACCAGC
>JAFXCU010000066.1 GCA_017521345.1 Ruminiclostridium sp.
ATCGTAAATCCCTTCGGCTCCGGTCAGGTGAGCTCCCTCAGCGTGGGCCTCACCGTCCTCTCCGCCCTCCTCTTCGCCCTGTACGCCGTGCTGGGCAAGAAGAAGACCGCCCAGGTGGGGAGCATCGTGGTCACCTGCTGCTCCTTCCTCTTTGGCTCCCTGGAGCTCTGCCTGGTCCTTCTCCTGGGCCATCTGGAGCCCGTGGCGGGCGCCCTTCAGTCTGCCGGCCTGGAGCTCTTTGCCAACGTCCCCTTCTTCCAGGGCATCACCCCGGAGACCCTCCCCTATTTCCTGTTTGTGGGCATCGTGAACACGGCAGCAGGCTACGTTTTCCACATGCTGGCCATTGAGAAGACCAGTGCCATCCACGGCAGCCTGGTGTTCTTCTTCAAGCCCATCCTGGCCCCCATCTTCGCCCTGGTCATCCTGGGAGAGGCCATCACCCCCACCATCGCCCTGGGCATCGCCATGTTCCTGGCGGGCAGCCTCCTGGGCATGGTCCCCGCCATTCTGCGAAACCGACACCCCAAGGAGGTCCCCCATCGTGAATAAAGACTTCCTGATCGGCTGCATCTGCATCGCCCTGTCCACCTCCATCTTCTCCACCATGGAGGTCTTCCTCAAGCTCCCCGCCGTGGGGGCCTTCGACCCCATGCAGCTCACCCTGGAACGGGCCTTTGTGGGCGGACTTCTCCTCATCCCCGTGGCCCGGTATTTCCTCAAAAAGCACAGCGTAGAACTCACCAAAAGGGACTACGGCTACTTCGCCTTCTCCGGCTTTCTCACGGTGGTCCTCTTCATGGCCCTCTTCCAGCTGGCGGTGACCTTCGGTCAGGCCAACGTGGTGGCGGTGATCTTCTCAGGCAACCCCATCTTCGTCACCGTCCTGGCCGCCCTCATCCTCCACGAGACCATCCGCTGGAACAACATCCTGGCCCTGGTCTTTGACCTGCTGGGCATCCTCATCATCGTAAACCCCTTCGGCTCCAGCGACTTAAATCCCGTGAGTCTGGCCATGGCCCTCCTGGCCGCCCTGTTCTTCTCCCTGTACTCCGTCCTGTCCAAGCGAAAGACAGCCAAAATGAGCAGCATCGTGGTTACCTGCTTCTCCTTCCTCTTCGGCTCGGCCGAGCTGCTGGTGATCCTGCTGCTGGGCTATACCGCCCCCGGAGCCGCCCTGTACCAAAAGCTGGGGATGGATATCCTCTGCGATGTCCCCTTCCTCCAGGGCTTTTCCCTGGAGACCACCCCCTACTTCCTCTTCATCTGCATTGTTTACTGCGCAGCAGGCTATGTCTTCCACATGATGGCCATTGAAAAGACCAGCGCCACCTACGGCAGCCTGGTGTTCTTCTTCAAGCCCATCCTGGCCCCCCTGGTGGCCCTTGTGGTCCTGGGGGAACCCATCACCCCCACCATCGCCGCAGGCATTGCCATGTTCCTGGTGGGCAGCCTGTTGAGCATCATCCCCAATATCATCCGGCTTCGGAAAGAGAAGCAAGCCCTTCTCTCCCGACGAACTACCATTTAGGAGGTACACCCTATGTTTACTCCCATTGACCTCGCCACCTGGCCCCGCCGGGAACACTTTAACTACTACCGGAACATCCTGCCCGTGGGCTACACCATGAACGTCCGCCTGGACGTGACCCGCTTCCGGGCCATGCTGAAGGAGCAGGGCCTGAAGTTCTACCCCAGCTTCATCTGGTGCGTCTCCCACAACATCCTGTCCCACCCGGCCTTCCGGATGGCGGTGGACAAGGAGGGCAACCCCGGCACCCACGACATCCTCCACCCCAACTACACCGTCTTCCACGAGGACGACCACACCTTCTCTGACCTGTGGTCGGAGCACAGCGAGGACTTTGCCACCTTCTACCGGACCTTCCAGGAGGATGTGGCCACCTACGGCGGCAACCACGGTATCAAGGCCAAACCCGGCCAGCCCTGGAACTTCTACTGCATCTCCTGCGTCCCCTGGGTGGATTTTGAGTCCTACACCTCCCATGTAGCCGGAGGGGGCCAGCCCAACATGTTCCCGGTCATCACCTACGGCAAGGCCACCCAGCAGGACGGGAAGATCACCATGCCCATGGCCATCAACATCGCCCACGCCGCCGCCGACGGCTGGCACACCGCCCACTTTGTCAACACCCTCCAGGAGTTCCTGGACACCATCACCCTGACCCTGTGACAGGAGGCACACCATGACTGAACAGCT
The DNA here is from genome assembly GCA_017521345.1 of Ruminiclostridium sp. The sequence goes on from JAFXCU010000066.1 coordinate 2,222, forward strand.
GAAACAGGAATTTAAGGAAAAAGAGATCACCGCCGCCCAGGCCGCCGCTATGGTCAAGAGCGGCATGAACGTATACATCGGCTGCTGCACCAGCTACGCCCGGGCCATCGCCGACGAGCTGGCCAAGCGCTCCGAAGAACTGGAGGATGTGACCATCGGCCTGTCCAACGTCTTCCCCCCCATGACCCTTCTGGACTGCGCCAACCCCAAGGCCTTCCGGTTCTGCACCTACTTCGTGGGCTATGAGGACCGCCGGGCATTGAAGATGGGTTCTCTGGACTACACCTCCGTCCACCTGGGTCAGGTGGACCAGTGGTGCTACCACACCTTCCACCCCGACATCGCCTTTCTGGACGTGTCCTCCCCCGACGAGAATGGCTACATGAGCCACGGCGCCTCCGGCGTGTGTATGCACCCCTTCATCCAGGAGGAGGCCAAGACTGTGGTCCTCCACGTGAACAAATACTCCCCCTATGTCTACGGTCAGCGGACCCTCATCCACGTCTCCGAAGCAGACCATGTGGTCTTTGCCGATGTGGAAAAGGAGACCACCCCCGGCGGCGTGGTGGAGGAGGCCGACGAAGAGGTCCTGGCCATGGCCCGGTTCCTGCTGGACGAGATCCCCGACGGAGGCTGCATCCAGCTGGGCATCGGCGAGGTGGCCTCTGCCGTGGGCTTCGGCCTCACGGGCAAGAACGACCTGGGCTGCCACACCGAGCTCATGACCGACTCCATCATGGCCCTGATGAAGTCCGGGGTCATCAACAACAGCCGGCCCAAGTTCATCCCCAACAAGACCGTGGTGGGCTTCGCCTTCGGCTCCAAGGCCCTGTATGAGTACCTGGACCACAACGAGGATATGTTCTTCGGCCCCTTCCCCGTGGTGAACAACCCCATGAACATCGCCCAGAACGACAACATGATCTCCATCAACACCGCCATGTCCATCGACCTCTTCGGCCAGATCGCCTCCGAGGGCATGGGGACCCGCCAGTTCAGCGGCACCGGCGGCCAGGGAGACTACGTCCGGGGCGCCCAGATGGCCAAGGGAGGCAAGTCCTTCTTCGCCTTCAAGTCCACCCTGGGCAAGAACCCCGACGGCTCCCCCAAGAGCCGCATCATGCCCTTCTTCCCTCCCGCCACCATCGTCACCACCCCCCGGTCGGATGTGCAGTATGTGGTCACCGAGTACGGCATGGTGAACCTGAAGCACCTCACCGTCCGGGACCGGGCCAAGGCCCTCATCGACATCGCCCACCCCGACTGCCGGGCAGAGCTGACCAGGCAAGGCAAGGCACTTGGGATTTTATAAGCACAAAAAAGCACCTGCTTTCGCAGGCGCTTTTTTATGCCTCTCAGCATTTCGCCGCTCAGCGGCGAAATAAAGTTAAATGATTTTTCCGAGGACATGCGCCTCGGAAAAATTCCTCTCGGCCTGCAAACGTGCGGGCCTTTGGCCCGTGCGCTGCAGCAGGCCGCAAGAGCAAAAAGAAGAGCACCTGCAAACGCAAGTGCTCTTCTTTTTCTTTCTTTTAGATGTGCTTCACACGGTCGCGCTCCTCGGCGCGCTTGGCGTTGTTGAAGCGATCCAGGGTACCCACCAGGTATCCGGTGATGCGGCGGATGCGCTCGAAGGGCACACCGTCGTCCTCCTTCCGGCCGCAGCCGGGGCACTGGTCGCCGATGATGCCGGAGAAGCCGCAGACAGGGTCACGGTCCACGGGGTGGTTCACGGAGCCGTAGCCGATGCCCTTCTCCTTCATGCAACGGATGATCTGCTCGAAGGCATCCAGGTTCTCGGTGGGGTCGCCGTCCATCTCCACGTAGCTGATGTGACCGGCGTTGGTCAGTGCGTGGTAGGGAGCCTCGTAGGCGATCTTGTCGTAGGCGGAGATGGGGTAGTACACGGGCACGTGGAAGGAGTTGGTGTAATACTCACGGTCGGTAACACCCTCGATCACGCCGTACTTCTCCTTGTCGATCTTCACGAAGCGGCCGGACAGACCCTCTGCAGGGGTGGCCAGCAGGGTGAAGTTCATGCCCCGCTTCTTGCTCTCGGCATCCATGCGGGCACGCATGTGGCCCACGATCTCCAGGCCCAGGACACGTGCCTTCTCGCTCTCGCCGTGGTGCTCGCCGATGAGGACCTTCAGGGTCTCAGCCAGACCGATGAAGCCCATGGACAGGGTGCCGTGCTTCAGGACCTCACGGACCTCGTCGTCCCACTCCAGCTTCTCGGAGTCGATCCACACGCCCTGACCCATCAGGAAGGGTGCGTTCTTCACACACTTGCGGCACTGGAACTCGAAACGCTCCAGCAGCTGCTCAATGCACAGGTCGATGGTGTAGTCCAGGCTCTCGAAGAAGAGGTTCAGGTCACCCTTGGCCTTGATGCCCAGGCGGGGCAGGTTCAGGGTGGTGAAGGACAGGTTGCCGCGGCCGTTGCTGATCTCACGGGTGGGATCGTACACGTTGCCGATGACACGGGTGCGGCAGCCCATGTAGGCGATCTCGGTCTCAGGACGGCCTTCCTTGTAGTACTGCAGGTTGAAGGGGGCGTCCTGGAAGGAGAAGTTGGGGAACAGCCGCTTGGCGCTGCAGCGCATAGCCAGCTGGAACAGGTCATAGTTGGGTTCGCCGGGGTTGTAATTGATGCCATCCTTTACACGGAAGATCTGGATGGGGAAGATGGGGGTCTCGCCGTTGCCCAGGCCGGCCTCGGTGGAGAGCATGATGTTCTTCATGACCATGCGGCCCTCGGGGCTGGTGTCCATGCCGTAGTTGATGGAGGAGAAGGGGGTCTGAGCGCCTGCACGGGAGTGCATGGTGTTCAGGTTGTGGATGAGGGCCTCCATGGCCTGGTAGGTGGCCCGGTCGGTCTCCTTCACAGCCCGGTAGTGGGCGAACTCCTGGCACTTGCGGGCGGTGGCTTCGTCCACGCCGTAGGTCTC
>JAFXCU010000067.1 GCA_017521345.1 Ruminiclostridium sp.
ATTTAAGGAGAGTTTACATCATGGAAGTTAAGATCGTTGGCGTTTACGGCGCAGGCAGCATGGGCAGAGGCATCGCACAGGTCGCTCTGGAAGGCGGCTACGACGTGGTCCTGTACAACCACAGAACCCCCACCCTGGAGAAGGGCGTTGCAGGCATCAAGAAGAACTTTGACAAGAAGATCGCCAAGGGCAAGATGACCCAGGAGCAGGCTGACGCTCTGCTGGGCAAGCTGGTTGCTACCACCACCCTGGAAGATCTGGCAAACGTCGACATCGTCTTCGAGGCAATGGTCGAGAACATGGAGCTGAAGAAGGACGCTTTCGCTAAGCTGGCTCCCGTGATCAAGCCCGAAGCTATCTTCGTCTCCAACACTTCTTCCCTGTCCATCACCGAACTGGCTGCTGCTTCCCTGCGTCCCGAGAAGTTCCTGGGCATGCACTTCTTCTCCCCCGTGCCCGCCATGAAGCTGGTCGAGATCATCCCCGCATACGACACCACCGAGGACACCGTGGAGACCGGCAAGGCCTGCGCTAAGGGCTTCGGCAAGGAGTTCGTTACCGTTTCCGACGTGCCCATGTTCATCGCTAACCGCGTCATGTGCCCCATGATGAACGAGGCTGCTATCCTGGCCGGCGAGAACGTCTGCTCCTACGAGGACATCGACAAGGCCTGCGAGCTGGGCTACAACCTGCCCATGGGTCCCCTGAAGCTGGCTGACGCCATCGGCATCGACGTCATGATCAACGTCATGGAGTCCCTGTACCAGGAGACCGCAGACTCCAAGTATCGTCCCGCACACCTGTACAAGGTCCTGTACCGTGCAGGCCGTCTGGGCCGCAAGACCGGCAAGGGCTTCTACGATTACAACTAATTTGAGTCGGAACGGAATCCAAACGAATAAAAACCGCTGCAGTTTGAACTGCAGCGGTTTTTTTGTGTTCATCGATAGGACACCACCTGAAGGCCCATGGATCGGGCCATGGCCTCCCAGTGGGTCATCTGCTCCCGGGTGGGGATCCCGAAGGCGGGATCGGGCATGGGCAGGCCCAGTTCCTTGTATTTTTCCTCTCCGAACCGGTGGTAAGGGAGGAGCTCCAGGGAGGCGGTGGGAGCCTTGTCCCGGATGAGGGCGAAGGCCTTTGCAAGTACGTCATCTGTGCCGTTTACCCCCAGGATCACCGGGATGCGCACCACCAGGGGGATGCCCAGCCCAGCGGTCTTTCCCATGTTTTCCAGGATGAGGCCGTTGTCCTGGCCGGTGAGCCGCCGGTGTTCCTCCGGGTCCGGGTGCTTGAGATCCAGGAAGATCAGGTCCATCTTTTCCAGGGTGGGCCGGAGTTGGTCAAAGTCGAACCAGCCGCAGGTCTCCAGGGCCAGGCTGTAGCCCTCGTCGTAAAGGGTATTGGTGAGCTCTGCCAGAAACTCCGGCTGGGCGGTGGCTTCCCCGCCGGTGAAGGTCACACCACCCCCGGAGAACCGGTAGAAGATGGCCTGACGGCGGACCTCCTGGAGAATTTCCTCGGTCTCGGCCCACCGGGTCATGGGATTCCGGAGGGTCTGCCCCTCGGGGTTGGCGCACCAAGCACACCGAAGGGGACAGCCTGCCAGGAAAATGTTGGTCCGGATTCCCTCCCCGTCGTTGACGGAGAAGTGCTGGACCTGCATGATATAGCCGCCCATCTTAATAGCTGTGCTCCGTCCGGGCGATGATGGCGTCCTGCATGGACTTGGACAGGTTCACGAACTGGGTGGAGTAGCCCGCCACCCGGACCAGCAGGTCCTTGTAGTTTTCGGGGTGGGCCTGGGCGTCCCGGAGGGTGTCCGAAGAAATGCAGTTGAACTGAACGTGGAAGGCCCCCAGGGAGAAGAGGGTCTGGACCATGGCCCCCAGGTTGGCCTGGCCCCGCTTGGTGGCCACCAGCTCGGGGTTCAGCCGGAGGTTCAGCAGGGTACCGCCGGAGTGGACCTCCTGGTTCAGCTTGGCGGTGGACCGCATGGCGGCCAGGGGGGTGGAGGTGTCGGTGCCCACAAAGGGAGACACGCCCTCGCTGGAGGGCTCGCCGTGCTTGCGGCCGTCGGGGGTGGCGCCCAGGACCCGGCCCATGGGGATGTAGTTGGAGATGCCCATGAAGGCGGTCAGGAAGGGAGAGCCGAAGATGTCCTTGTACTGGTGGATCTCCCGGTAGAAGTGGTTGGCGATCTGGATGGCGATGTCATCCACATAGTCGTCGTCGTTGCCGTACTTGGGGCAGGCTTTGGCCTGCTGCTGCAGGTCCTCGTAGCCCTCCCAGTTGGCCCGGAGGGCCTGGACCAGGGTGCCCATGGTGCAGACCTTGTCCTCAAAGACCAGCTTCTTCACGGCGGCCAGGGAGTTGGCCACCACGGCCAGGCCGATGCCGGTGATGACCGGACCGATGTTATACTTGGCGCCCCCCTGGGACAGGTCCTTGCCGGACTCCATGCAGTGCTCGATGCAGGAGGACAGGAAGGGCCGGGGGACCATCTCCTTGTGGAGACGCTGGGCCTCCACCGTGAGGATGATGGAGTGGCGGCAGAGGTTGTCGAACTGGCGGTAGAAGGCGGCCAGGACCTCGTCAAAGGTGGAAAACTCCGTCGCAGGCTTCTCCTCCAGGCCCATTTGCTCCCCGGTCATGAGGCTGACGCCCCCGTTTAAGGCGTACTCCAGGGCGGAGCCGAAGTTCATGTTCACAGCGGCGGTCCACTCGCCGGTCTTGCGGAAGTGGGGGACCACGCAGCCGCAGTTGTTCCAGTCCCGGGCATCTTCCGGCTCATAGCCTGCGTTGATGAGCATCTGGTAGCCCACGCTGTCGCTGTGGATGGCCGGGAAGCCCGTGCCGGTGGAGACCAGATGGGTCACCCCATCCAGGAACTCTCTGGGACAGTCGGCGTGGACCCGGACGGACAGGCCGGGCTGGTGGGTCTTGACCTCTTCCGTGGCCTTCATGGCCATGAAGGTGACAGGGTTGGTGCCGTCCTTGCCGTCCCGCTTCTTGCCGCCCACGGTGAGGTTCTGGAACTGGTTGTACCCGGCGAAATAGTCGGCGGTGTTGGCGGAAATGGTCCACACCCATTCGGAGTACTTCAGCCACAGGGCCTCAATGAGCTCCTGGGCAAAGTCCTGGGTGATGGCCCCCTTGGCCAGGTCGGCTTCGAAATAGGGGTCCATGTACTGGTCGAAGCGGCCGGGGTTCAGGGACAGGGGGTTCTCCGACAGGATGCCGCCCACCTGGACGAACCACAGGAACTGGATGGCCTCGTAGAAGCTCTCCGGGGGATGCTCCGGGACCCGGCGGCAGTTGGCGGCAATGACCCGCAGCTCCTCCGCCCGGACAGGGTCGGTCTCTGCGGCGGCCAGCTTCTCGGCCTGGTCGGCATAGCGGTTGGCGTAGCGGATGATGCCCTTGGAGGTCCAGATGATGGACTGGTAGAAGTCCTTTTTCTCCAGGTCTTCGGGGTTTACGGCATTCAGATTGGTGATGTGTTCCTCGGCCTCCCGGATGATGCCCCCGAAGCCCTTCTTGAACAGCACGTCCTGGTAGTCCGGGGTGATCTCGCCCACGGCCTGGCGCCACTTGGAGTCGTTGTCCAGGATGCCCGTGTCCACGCCGATGCGGCGGGTGTCTTCCGGCAGACGGGCCAGGAAGGCCTCCTCCAGGGACTTGCCCTTCCAGTAGGGAAAGATCTCCTTCCGGACGAAGTCCCGCTGTTCGTCGGTCATAAGGTAGGGGTCCTGGGGCCGGGTGGCGAAGGTATCCATTTCCCGGTCCACCCACATCCAGGAGAACTCCGGGGTGAGGATGCCGCACTTGCGGAACTCGCCGATGGCGCCCACCACCAGCTCGCCGGGGAAGATGTGGACCTCCAGACGATCACAGCAGTCGTAAAAGGCTCGGGCCCGGCGGATGCACACGGGCAGGCCCTCGGTCTCTTTATGGGAGTCCGTCCAGATCTTGGCTCGCTGGCAGGAGATCTCCGGCTTGGCGTTTACGTAGTTCTGGCGGATCATTTCAATGCGGTCGGTCAGCATAGGGTCAGCTCCCTTCCATATAAAATATGTATGACTTTATGATACGTCTTTCCAGTAAAAAAGGCAAGCCGACAGGCTTGCCTTTTTGCTCAGTAATGATATTTTTTTCGGAACACCCACATGAGGCTCAGAGCCAGGGTGGCGGCTACCAGCTCGGCGGCGGCCGTGGAGATCCAGATGCCGTCCATGCCGAACACCAACGGCAGCAGGAGGACGAAGCCCGCCTCAAAGACCAGGGACCGGAGGAAGGCGATGAGGGCGGAGATGAGGCCGTTGTTCAGGGCGGTAAAGAAGCCCGAGCCGAAAATGGCAAAGCCTGCAAAGAGGAAGACGAAGGAGAAGATCTTAAATGCGTGGAGGGTCAGAGCCATGAGCTCCGGGTCATACCCCACGAAGAGCACGGCCAGAGGCTTGGCCAGAAGGAACTCCGCCAGCAGGAACATGACCACGGCGCACAGGCCGATGATCCGGAAACTCTGTTTCCGCAGGCCCTTCAGTTCGTCGTGGTTGGAGGCCCCGTAGTGGAAGCCGATGATGGGGGCCACACCCACGGTGTAGCCAATGAAGACCGCCAGGAAGATCATGCACACATACATGAGGACGCCGTAGGCGGCCACGCCGTTCTCCCCGGCGTACTTCATGAGCTGGATGTTATAGAGCATGCTCACCAGGGACATGGCGATGTTGGTCATGAGCTCGGAAGAGCCGTTGACGCAGGCCTTCCCCAGGGCACGGCCGTCCCATTTGGTCCTGCCCAGCCGGAGGGTGCTGGTGTTGGGCCGGGAGAAGTAAATGAGGGGGATGACTCCGCCCACCACCTGGCTCAGGGCGGTGGCGGCGGCGGCACCCACCAGACCGAACTGGAAAACGGCCACCAGCAGGGCATCCAGGACCATGTTGGTGACACCGGCGGCGATGGTCACCGCCAGGCCCAGCTGGGGCTTTTCCGCCGTGACGAAGAAGGACTGGAAGGCGTACTGGAGCATATAGGCCGGGACGGCCAGAAGGATGATCCGCCCGTAGGTGACACACCCTTCCAGCATCTCCCCCTCAGCCCCCAGGGCGGCGGCGATGGCGGGGAGGAAGGCAATGCCCAGGGCGGCAATGACCAAACCGGAGCCGATGGCCACGTAGATGAGAAGGGAGAAGATCTCCCGGGCTTTTTTCCGGTCCCCCATGCCCATGGTCATGGCCACCAATGCCGAGCCGCAGGTGCCGAACATGAAGCCCAGGCAGCCCAGGATCATCAGGACGGGATAGATGAAGTTCACGGCGGCGAAGGGGGTCTTGCCCACGAAGTTGGACACGAAGAAGCCGTCCACCACGCCGTAGATGGAGGTGAAGATCATCATGGCGATGGAGGGGAGGGTGAACCGGACCAGCCGCCCGTAGGTGAAGTGGTCGGAGAGCTGGATGGGCTGTTTGGCCATGGGTCAGCTTACTCCTTTCCTTCGGCAAACTGGACGGGGATGCCGTTGACCTCCACCCCGTCGTCGGCGGGGATGAGGATGTACTTGCGGCCCCCGATGACCCGGGTCTCCACCAGGTAGCTGGCCTCCGGGTCCACGGAGATCTTCACCTGGGGGGTCTCGATGGTGAACTTTTTGCTGTCGATGAGGTTGGTGGGTTTCAGGGGAGCGTCGGGGCCGAACTCCTGGGCGCACTTGCGCTGGAAGGCCTGGACCCGCTCTCCGGGTACGCCGCCCCCCTTCAGGATGGTCCCCAGGTCGGATGCCGAGAGCTCCAGGGGGTTGGGGTCTTTGCTCTCCTTGTGGTCCAGGATGACCTCCCGGATCTGCTCGTGGACCTGCTGGAGGACGTCGAAACTGCAGTCCTCATCCAGGGCGTCGGACAGGACCGAGTGGAAGGTCTCCTTCTGCTGGCCGGCAGACATGGGGGGCTCGGTGGCAAAGACCGTGTCGATGAAGGTCTGGTGGAGCTCGTTGGGGTCCTTGGCGTAGTAGAGGGCGGTGTAGATGTGGGCTGCCCGGTCGTCAAAGGCGGGGAAGAGGAAGCCCAGGGCGGGGGGAGAGACGATGTGGCTGATGCCGCTGCTGTGGAACTGGTTCTCCCCGGGGAAGTAGGCCAGCTCGGGCTTGCCGTCCTTCACGGGGCAGACAGAGCAGAGGATGTAGGAGTAGACCGTGTCCGAGGCGTCTGTCTGGGTCACGTCGTCCTTGCCCTTGTAGGGCACGTCGTAGGCATCGTAGGCCAGGAGGATGAGGTAGTTGGTGTCCTCCATGGTGACGGCGGAGATGACTTTTTGGAAGAAGGCCTCCCGGAGGGCAGGGTCGTTGAGACCGGAATTACGCAGGTCGGCCAGGAGCTTGTGCTCCTCCCCCTTCATCACCTGCTGGGTGGAGAAGGTGATGTCGATGAGGTTCTTTCCCAGGCCTCCGGAGAGGACTTTTTTCAAAAGGGACAGGTATTTTTCATTTTCAAACTCACTGAGCAGGCCCAGAGAGGTGTCGATGCGGGAGATGATCTCCTTGCTGCTGTTGTTGACGAAGCAGCCGTATAGTTTGCTGATGCCGCACTTGTTGGGGGCGATGCGGCGTCGGATTTCGTTGAGTTCTTTCTGATTCATGGGGACCTCCGGGGAAGTTGTGTTGTCAGTGGTGCAGACACAATGTAGGGGCGGCTATTAGCCGCCCGTTGGCCTTGCGAGAATCCTCTGCGTGGGTCGGGCGGATGCTATCCGCCCCTACATAGGGAGGGACAGCGTGTTGATAGAGTATACCACATAATTTCTCAAATTCCAATGCGTGGGTTTTTCCCAGGTCCCGTGTATGGTAGTATAGAGACAAAGAAAGGAGGCGATGGTATGAAGGAACAGGACCTGGTCCGGCGATTACAGGACCGGGATGAGACTGCCATGGAGGAGTTCCTCCGGCGGTTCACTCCCCTCATGGGCTATATCATTGCCCCCATTCTGCCCGGCGCCCACGACCGGGAGGAGTGCATCTCCGAGACCGCCATGGCGGTATGGGAGAAGGTGGGCTCCTACGACCCGGCCAAGGGTTCCTGGACCACCTGGCTCACGGCGGTGACCCGGAACCAGGCTTTGAACCGGGCCAGAAAGCTCCGCCGGGAGGACAGCGCGGAGCTCACCCCGGACATTCCCTCTCCAGAACCCACCCCCGAGGAGCGGGTCATCCAACAGGAGCGGCAGGCCGCCCTGGTGGAGGCCCTGCAATACCTGGGAGACCGGGAGCGGATGCTCTTCTATCGAAAATACTACTACCGCCAGCCCACCGCCCAGATCGCCGCCGAGCTGGGCATGACCCAGCGGGCGGTGGAAGGGAGACTGTATCGGATCAAGCAAAAGCTGCGGAAACGGTTGGGAGGTGACGGGGATGCGTAAGGAACCCATGACCGAGCGGGAGTTCGACCTGCTGCTGGAGACCAGCCTGCCCGAAGCGCCCCCTTCTGACGTGACCAAGTGGGTCAACCCCTGGCGGACCGCCATGGACCGGATCCTGGTGGGCTTTGCCCTGAAGGGGATCACCCTGCACTTCTTCCTGCTGCAGTATATCCTGCCGGCCGTCGGCTCGGTCCTGCTGCTCTTGGGCTTCCGGAGCCTGCGGAGGGAGAACCTGTGGTTCCGGCTGTGCTATGTGATCTCTGTGTTCCAGGCGGCCGAGACCCTGGTGTGCCTCGTGGCCAACGCCACCATCTACAGCGGGACAGTCAATCAATTCCTGCTGGGCTATGCCGTCCCCCTGCTGGCGGTGAACCTGATCCAGCTGCTGTGCTTCTGGCTGGGGTTCCGGTCTGTGCGGAAGAAGGCCGGGCTGGCCCCCGGGGCTGCCAGTGCCTTTGCCCTGCTGGTTTGGAACGCCATCATCTGCTGGCTGGGCCTCCTGGAGGTGGGGAATATGCCCCTGCTCATTGGGGGCATCATCCTGGTGCTCTATCTCTGCATCCTCCGGTGCCTGTGGACCCTGTCCACCCACCTGGACGAGGCGGGGTATGCCGTCCGGGCCGCCCCGGTCCGGGTGGAGGACGGCCTGCTGGTGAAGGTGTTCGTCGGTGTCCTGGTGGTGGGAATGGCTGTGGGCTATATCTTCTTTGGCAGCTATCCCATGACGTGGACCCCGGCAGCAGAGACCGGCCACCAGGAGATCAGAGACCATCTGGTGGAGCTGGGGGTTCCCGAGCAGGTGGTCAGCGACCTGACGGAGGAAGACCTCCTGGCCTGTGCAGGAGCGGTGGAGGTCGTGATGGACCAGCGATACCACTCCCTCACCGACGGCATGACCACGGAGAGCACAGGTGAGGGGGAAGAGCTGCTGATGACCCATGCGGCCCTTCGCTTGGACGAGAAAACCTGGAAGATCATCCACCACTTCCAGTGGGTGGTCCACCCGGGGTTCCGGGGGACGGAAAACATCCAGTTCTGGTCGGCCGACCGGGACAGCGAGGGCTGGGAAAGCGCCAGAGAGTGGACGGGGCAGCTCCTGTATGACAAGGAGGGGCAGACCTTCACGGCCCCCTGCTACAGCCTGGAGCCTGTGACCTATGACTACAGCAGCTGGTTCTCCGGGCAGCAGACCGTCACCGATGTGTTTGCGGCCTTCTCCCTGCCCGATGAGGGGGAGAACCACCGGGGCTATGCCTCCTATACCATCCGGGAGGTCCAGCCAGGTTGGATCGTCAATTCCTGGATGAACTATACCCATCAGCTGAGCGCCATCCAGTATCCCGTCCAGACGGCCACGGCCCATGAGCAGAGCGGCGCCTGGAGCAACTACAAGTTCCTGACCATCCAGGATGCCCTGCAGTTTTCGATCGATGAAGGAGGCATCGACAATTGGTGACCCCGCCGAAAACGAGAGGCTGGAAAAAATGAGAGGGGGTCCGCCATTTTTTCCGGGGTGTGAGAAAAAAACGAGCGCCTATCTAACGAATAAACCAACTAATATAACAAACTGAACTCTCTCTATGGGGGAGAGAAAAGATTTGATGGATTTTGCGGTTACCGTTGAGGATACCACAAAAAAGGCTCCCTTGTGTAAAGGGAGCTGGCACGGCGAAGCCGTGACTGAGGGATTGTCGAAGCCTGGCAGGTTACAACCTCTCCGCCCCTGCGGGGCACCTCCCCTTACACAGGGGAGGCTTCTCTTCACTGAACACACAAAAGCCCCGACGGGTCACCGTCGGGGCTTCAACGTTTATTCTTCTGCCGGGCAGGAGATGGCCATGAGGGTCTCCATCATATGATGCAGAGCCCGGGCGGTGGGGGTGTCGGCCGCCTTGTAGTGGACCTCCTTGCCCTCCCGGCGGCTGACGATGAGGCCCGCCGCCTTCAGCTGTTTTAAGTGGTGGGAGACTGCCGGGCTGGACATGTCCACCATGGCCGACAGGTTGGCCACGCAGGCCTCCCCGTGGCACAGGAGCCAGAAGATCCGGGTCCGGCTGGGGTCGCTCAGGAGGCGGTTCAGGTCGGCCACCGCCTGGAAGGATTCCGGCTGGGGCAGGTGTTCCAGGATGTGGTCCATGTTCTGCCCGTGGTCGTGGGGCAGGTGGGGGTGCGGCATGGGCAGGGCCTCCTTTCCGTGTTTGTTCCAGTATACCACAGTCCGAGTCCAAAGGAAAGGCCTTGACAGCAGGGGAGAGAGGTGGTACACTCAAGTCACAAAGATTAAACGATTGCTTAATCGTTGAAAGGAGATTGTGCCATGAAAAAGACCTACAAGATTGAAGTGGACTGCGCCAACTGTGCCAACAAGATGGAGGCCGCCGCCAACAAGACCCAGGGGGTGAAGGAGGCCGTGGTGAACTTCATGACCCAGAAGATGGTGGTGGAGTTCGGCGAGGGCCAGGACCCCGCTGCCGTCATGGAGACCGTCCGCAAGAACTGCAAGAAGGTGGACGACGACTTCGAGATCTTCCTGTAACGCCATGACCAGAAAGCAGAAAAAGACCCTCCGCCGCATCCTGATCGCGGCGGGGCTCATGGTCCTGCTGGCCTTCCTGCCGGTGACCGGCTGGCTGCGGTTTAGCCTGTACCTGATCCCCTACCTTATCATCGGCCACGACATCCTGCGAAAGGCCGCCCTGGGGGTGAAAAACCGCCAGGTCTTTGACGAGAACTTCCTCATGGCGGTGGCCACCCTGGGTGCCATTGCCTTAGGGCTCACCGGGGACGGAGACTACACCGAGGCCATCGCCGTCATGCTCTTCTACCAGATCGGCGAGCTCTTCCAGAGCTATGCCGTGGGCCGGAGCCGGAAGAACATCAGCCAGCTCATGGACATCCGCCCTGACTATGCCAACATCGAGACGGCATCCGGTCTGGAGCAGGTGGACCCGGAGGAGGTGGCCGTGGGCACGGTTATCGTGATCCAGCCGGGGGAAAAGATCCCCATTGACGGCCTGGTGGTGGAGGGTTCCTCCTCCCTGGACACCGCCGCCCTCACCGGGGAGAGCCTGCCCCGGGATGTGGAGCCGGGTCAGGAGGTCATCAGCGGGTGCATCAACCTGACCGGCCTGCTGAAAATTCAGACCACAAAGAACTTTGAGGACTCCACCGTGGCGAAAATTCTGGACCTGGTGGAGAACGCCTCCTCCCGGAAGGCCCGGTCGGAGCAGTTCATCTCCCGGTTCGCCCGGGTGTACACCCCGGTGGTGTGCTGTGCCGCCCTGGCCCTGGCCCTCCTGCCGCCCCTGGTCCTGGTGGTCATGGGGGAAGCCCCCAACTGGGGGGAGTGGGTCTACCGGGCCCTGACCTTCTTGGTCATCAGCTGCCCCTGCGCCCTGGTGGTGAGCATCCCCCTGACCTTCTTCGGGGGCATCGGCGGGGCCAGCTCGGCAGGCATTTTGGTGAAGGGCTCCAACTACCTGGAGGCCCTGTCCAAAACCGAGGTGGTGGTCCTGGACAAGACGGGGACCCTCACCCAGGGGACCTTCCAGGTCACCGCCATCCACCCCGCCGGTCTCACCCGGGACCGGCTGTTGGAGTACGCCGCCCTGGCGGAGAGCGGGTCCTCTCACCCCATCAGCCGGAGCCTTCGGCAGGCCTGGGGGAGGGACCTGGACCGGAGCCGGGTCACCGAGATCCGGGAGCACAGCGGCCGGGGGATCACCGCCCGGATCGACGGCATCCCTGTGGCCGTGGGCAGCGGAAAGCTCCTGGAGGACCTGGGCATCCCCTACACTCCCTGCCGGGAGACTGGCACCCTGGTCTATCTGGCTTTGGATGGAGTCTACGGGGGCTGCATGGTCGTCAGCGATGTGGTGAAGCCCCAGGCCAGGGAGGCCATTTCTGCCCTGGCCCGGGCCGGGGTGAAGCGTACCGTCATGCTCACCGGAGACACCGAGGCCGCCGCCCGCGGAGTGGCAGAGGACCTGGGCATCCGGGAGGTCCGCAGCCAGCTCCTGCCCGGGGATAAGGTTTCCCAGGTGGAGACCATCCTGGCGGAGACCGCCGGGAAGGTGGCCTTCGTGGGGGACGGCATCAACGACGCCCCCGTCCTGTCCCGGGCGGACATCGGCATCGCCATGGGGGCCCTGGGGTCTGACGCCGCCATCGAGGCGGCAGACGTGGTCCTCATGGACGACGACCCCAGAAAGATCGCCCAGGCCATCCGCATTGCCCGCAAGTGCATGGCCATCGTCTACCAGAACATCCTCTTTGCCATCGGGGTCAAGGGCCTGTGCCTGATCCTGGGGGCGGTGGGCCTGGCCAACATGTGGCTGGCCATCTTTGCCGACGTGGGGGTCATGGTCCTGGCGGTTCTCAACGCCGTCCGGGCGCTGTTCGTGAAAAAGCTGTAAGTGCAAGAAAAAGGCTCCCCTGTGAGGGGAGCCTTTGGCGTTGGTATATACCTACCTATTGTAGGGGCGGATGCCTTCATCCGCCCGGAACGTAGCGTTGTTCCTCGACGTTGGCAGGGCCGATGTGGGCATCGGCCCCTACGAATTTCGTTTCGACTGCAGCAAGGCCCTTCTCAATAGAGGAGGCTTGGGGTCTGCCTCTGGCCAGCCTTGCTTTTACCCGGTCATGTCGTTATAATGAGAAAAACCACATTCGGAGGTTTTCTTTTATGTACGAACCCATTCTGCCCCAGGGGGAGGCCGCGGCCCTGATGCCGGGGGCCTCCTACAGCGTGCCGGGGCTGTTCCTTTATTCCGGCCTCATCTACGCCGCTCTGGACCAAGTGAAGGCCAAGTTCGGCTACGACATTCCCGTCAAATACATCTACGGCTCTCCCCAGGTCCGGTGGAACTGCGGCCGTCCTGTCCTCATTGACCACGGCTACACCGATGCCGACCTGGAAGCCGAGCTTCAAAAGGCCGTGGACCGGGGGATCACCCCTCTGCTGCCCTTCTCCTCTCCGGTCATCACCCGGGAGGAGCTGGACGACCCCAGAGGCAACTACCTGCTGTCCCTCCTGGATAAGCTGGGGGGCGGGGTCATTGTGGTCAGCCCCCTCCTGGAGGAGCACATCCGCACCAACTTCCCCAACATCCAGGTCCACGCTTCGGTGATCATGACCTGCTACGGGGCGGACCGGACGCCGGACTACTACCAGGATCTCTCTGACCGCTATGACCGTTATGTGGTCCACCCGGATGACAACTTTGACCTGGACCTTCTGGACAAACTCCCCCGGCAGGGGGCGGAGATCATGGTCAACGAGCGGTGCGTCCGGAACTGCCCCCAGCGGGGGGAGCACTACCTGGCCAACGCCAGGGACCAGGTGGCCATGATCGAGGGGACGGGGGAGTTCACCAACTTCCTGGACCGCTGCCCCAACGTCCCCGACTTCAAACAGCAGACCACCAAGGAGCGCAACGCCTCCCTGACGGCCCGTGAGTGCCAGGGCATCCGGGCCATGGGCTATGATCTCTTCAAGCTCCAGGGCCGCCTGGATATCCCCTATGCCTTCTTCTTTGACTTTTTCCGCTATACCCTGGAAAATGAGGTGGCCTTCCCGGCCATGTACCCGCCCTTCTGCTTCGCCATCCGCAACCATCTGAAGGCCACCGAGCGCAAGCGCCGGGAGAAGAAGGGATGAAAGGGGACCTGACCCAGGGGAGCATCACCAAAGGGCTTCTCCTGTTCTCCCTCCCCCTCATCTGCGGAAACCTCCTCCAGCAGGTCTACAACCTGGCGGATACCTGGCTGGTGGGCCGGTTCTTGGGGGAGCACGCCTTAGCGGCGGTGGGGTCCTCCTATACCCTTATGACCTTCCTGACCTCCATCCTCCTGGGACTCTGCATGGGCAGCTCGGCCTACTTCGCCATCCAGTTTGGCCGGCGGGACATGGCCCGGCTCCGGCGGGGGGTCTTTCAGTCCTTCCTTCTGGTGGGCGGCCTGACCCTGGTGCTGAACGGGGGCGTCTACCTGCTGCTGCCCTGGTTCCTGGAGGTCCTCAACATCCCGGCGGAGGTCTTGGCCCCCGCCCGGGAATACCTATGGTGGGTCTTTTTGGGGATCGCCGCCACCTTTCTCTACAACTTTTTTGCCAGCCTCCTCCGGGCAGTGGGGGACTCCCTGACACCCCTGAAATTCCTGGGGGTGTCAGTGGTCCTGAATATCGCGCTGGATGCTCTCTTTATCCTGCCCCTGGGGATGGGGGTGAAGGGGGCGGCCCTGGCCACGGTGATCTCCCAGTATGTGGCGGGTCTGGGCCTGGCGATCT
Source organism: Ruminiclostridium sp. (assembly GCA_017521345.1). The sequence continues at coordinate 13,700 of JAFXCU010000067.1, forward strand.
ACACCTGGAAGACCGCTCCCCACCTGCGGGTGGGGAAGGAGGACCGGACCTGGGAGGGGGGCTCCCTTCGGAGCATCCTGAACCTGTCCCTTTTGACCTGTCTCCAGCAGTCGGTGATGAACGGGGGCATTTTGATGGTCCAGGGCCTGGTGAATTCCTTCGGGGCCACCGTCATGGCGGCCTTTGCTGTGGCGGTGAAGATCGATACCCTGTGCTATATGCCCATCCAGGACTTCGGCAACGCCTTTTCCACCTTCGTGTCCCAGAATTACGGGGCAGGGAACCGGGACCGCATCCGCCAGGGCATTCGCCGGGCGGCGGCCTGCTCGGTGTCCTTCTGCCTGGTGATGGGCGGCCTGGTCTGCCTGCTGGCCCCCCAACTCATGGCCCTCTTTGTGGGGGCGGAGGCGGGGGAGGTCATCGCTGTAGGGGTGGGCTACCTCCGCATTGAGGGGACCCTCTACCTGGGCCTGGGCATCCTCTTCCTGCTGTACGGCTACTTCCGTGGGGTGGACCGGCCTGCTGTCTCGGTGGTCCTCACGGTCTGCTCTTTGGGGACCCGTGTGGCCCTGGCCTACGCCCTGGCACCCCTACTGGGGGTGACGATCATCTGGGCGGCCATCCCCATTGGTTGGTTCCTGGCCGACGCCGTGGGCCTGTTCCTGGTCCGGCGGGAACAGACGTCCTTTGTCATTTCCCACAACACGTAAAAAAAGGGCCTGTTTTTCAGGCTCTTTTTTGTATGCCGAAAATGGTCGAGGGGAGTTGAATTCTGAAAAAAAGGGGAGTAAGATAGGGGCCGAGAGAAGGACGGACCGGTCCCGCAAACAAGTCAGGCTCTTGAGGAGCCTGTCTTTTTTTGCCCTCATCCGGCCGTCAATGGAGGGATGTCCCAAATGGTCTTTGCAAGTATGCTGTTCGTGTTTTTCTTCCTGACAGCAAACCTCATTTCACAGATCGTACTCAAGACCCCCAGGGCGAAAAACATCGCCATGCTGGTCTTTTCCATGATCTTCTACAGCTGGGGCGGGCCCCGGTATCTCTTCCTGCTGCTGGCCATGGTGGCCATCTGCTGGGTGGGCGGACTTCAGGTCCAGAAACGGGAGGATGGAAAAGAGCGAAAGCTGGCCCTGGTCATCACCATCGCCCTGTGCCTGGTAATCTTGGGCATTTTCAAGTACACCGGCTTCTTCCTGTCCACCTTCCAGGGGATCTTCGGGGTGCCCGAGCACATCCCCAGCATCGTCCTGCCCATCGGCATCTCCTTCTACACCTTCCAGCTCATCTCCTATGTGGTGGACGTGTACCGGAAGGAGGTCCCCGCCCAGGAGAAGTACTGGGTCCTGCTCCTGTACGCCAGCCTCTTCCACCAGTGCATCGCTGGCCCCATCGTCCGCTACCAGGACATCCACCAGGACATCATCCGCCGCCGTGCCACCCCTGCCGAAATCAGCCGGGGCGTGAGCCGGTTTACCGTGGGCCTGGCCAAGAAGGCCATCCTGGCCAACGGCTGCGCCGCGGTGGCCGACACCTTCTTCGAGGTGGGAGCCGCTGAACTGGCTGCCGTTCCCGCCCTGGGCATCCTCCTGGCGGCCTTCGCCTTCACCCTCCAGATCTACCTGGACTTCTCTGCCTACTCCGACATGGCCATCGGCATGGGCCTCATGTGCGGCTTCCATTATAAAGAGAACTTCAACTACCCCTACCAGTCCACCTCCATCGGGGAGTTCTGGCGGCGGTGGCACATCTCTCTGGGCTCCTTCTTCCGGGACTATGTGTACATCCCCCTGGGGGGCAACCGCTGCACCGTCCCCCTGCAGGTGAGGAACCTCTTTGTGGTCTGGTTCCTTACCGGCCTGTGGCACGGCGCCAGCTGGAACTTCGTCCTGTGGGGCCTGTACTTCGGCTTCCTCATCGGCCTGGAGCGGTTCGTGCTGAAGGACAAGCTGGACCGGGTGCCCCTGCCCCTGCGGGGCCTTGGTGTCTTTGTGCTGGTCCTCTTCAGCTGGATCCTTTTTAAGTTCACCGACTTTGAACTCCTGGGCATCGCAGTGAAGGGCCTTTTCGGGCTCAACGGCAACGGCTTCACGGGTGCCGCCGTGGGCCTGGCCCTGAAGAACAACCTCTTCTTCCTGATTTTCAGCACCATCGCCTGCTTCCCCATTGGCAGGATGGTCCGGAACATCCTGGGCAACCTCTCCAAGCAAAACACGGCCTTTTTCTGGGTGAATGCCGTCTGGGAGGCTGCCCACCCGGCCCTCCTGCTGATCCTCTCCGCCATGGCCCTGGCCGGGGACAGCTACAATCCCTTCCTGTACTTCCAGTTCTGAGAAAGGGGGAACCGAAAACATGGACAAAGCACAACGCAAAAAGATCAACGGCCTGGTCCGGGGCATCAAGATCCTGGGCTTTGGTCTGGTGCTGGCCGTGATGGGCTTCATCGGCCTGCTTTGGTTTGCCCGGCCGGACACCTCCGTGGTGGAAAAGCGGGACCTGGCGGAGTTCCCTGAGCTGAGCTGGTCTGACTTCTGGGACGGCAGCTACTTCAAGGCCATCGACACCTGGTACGCCGACACCTTCCCCCTGCGGGAGGGCCTCATTTCCGGCAGCCAGACCCTGGAAAACCTCTACGGCATCCGGTCTGACCAGATCGTGGGCGAGACCATGACCGCCGATGACATCCCTGATCCCGATGCCTCCGGGGAGGAGGTCCAGGCGGCAGAGCCGGAGGAGATCCTGCCCGACGGCACCGTCAAGGAGATCGGCGAGATGCAGGGCCAGATCTACATCACCGGGGGCAGCGGCTACGGCCTGTATTACTTCACCCAGTCCGCCGCCGACAAGTTCGCCGCCACCATGAACCAGGTCTATGCCAATGTGAAAGACAAGGTCAATATGTACGTGATGATCTGCCCCATCAGCGCCGGTGTCATGCTGGACCAGACCGTCCTGGACGACATGGGCTGCTCCGACGAGAAGGCCGCCATCGACTACATTTACGGCAAGATGGATGAGGGTATCCACACGGTGTCTGCCTTTGACAACCTGCGAAAGCACAACGCCGAGTATATCTACTTCCACACCGACCACCACTGGACGGCTCTGGGGGCTTACTATGCCTACCAGGAGTTCTGCAAGGAGAAGGGGATCGAGTACCACAAGATCGAGGACTTCCAGACCATGGAGTTCCCCGGCTTCCTGGGGACCTTCGTCTCCTCCTCCAACAACAACGCCGCCCTGACGACCAACCCGGACACGGTGGTGGCCTACGTGCCCAACGGCACCAACGCCATGACCATGCACTACACCAACGGGTCTGTGGTGGACTGGTTCGTCATCAACGACGTGTCCAGCTACGCCAAGAGCGAGCTCTACGCCACCTTCGTAGGCGGTGACCGGCCCTTCTCCTACGCCCACAACCCCAACATCACCGACGGCTCCGCTGTCATGGTGGTGAAGGACTCCTACGGCAACGCCTTCATCCCCTTCCTCATCGACCACTATGAGTACGTGTATTGGGTGGATGCCCGGTACACCAGCAACACCATCTCCCAGATGGTGGCCGACTACAACATCCAGGATGTGATCTATCAGGTGCAGATCTACAACAGTTCCACCGACAACATGCTGGGCAAATACGCCGCCATTGGACAGTGAGAAAAAAGACCTTCACACCCTGTGTGAAGGTCTTTTTTTGTTGCAATCTGGATTTGGCGTGATAAAATGAAGAAAACCGAGTGAAAAGGAGGGGTTCTATGTCCAGATCCTTGGCTCCTACCATAAACTATACCCTCATCCAGGGCAGCTACTGGGGCTGCTACTGCGCCATCGTCACCTTTTCCAGTGTGTACCTTCTGGCCCAGGGATTCACCAATGCCCAGATCGGCACGGTGATCGCCCTGTCCAGCGTCCTGTCCGCCGTTCTCCAGCCGGTGTTCTCCGGCCTGGCCGACCGGCTGAAACGGCTCTCCCTGCGGCAGTTCGCCGCCCTGCTGGTGCTCATCCAGCTGGCGGCCGGGGCTCTGCTTTTGGTGGTGCCGGGGATGGTGCCCCAGGCCCTGCTCTACGGTGCCCTCATTGTCATGATCCAGGTGGTCCTGCCCTTGTGCTCCGCCCTGGGCATGGCCTGCATCAACAGCGGCAACCCCATGAACTTCGGTGTGGCCCGAGGGGCCGGGTCCATCTCTTACGGGGTCTTTTCTTCCCTGGTGGGCCAGCTGGTCCTGTGGTTCGGGGAGGTCTCCATCCCCGTTGCCCTGACCCTTCTGAACCTGGTTCTCATGGGGTCCATCCTGGCCTTTAAGTTCAAGGGCATGGAGGACGGCCCCCGGGAAGAAGTGGTTCAGGAAAAGAAAACCAAGGGCGGGAAACCCTTCCCTCTCAAGTACCACGGGGTCATCCCTCTGGTCCTGGGCGTGGTCCTTCTTCTGGTGAGCCACAATGTCCTGAACACCTTCGCCTTCCAGATCGTCACCCCTCTGGGGGGCGACAGTGCCGCCATGGGCAATATGCTTCTGGTCCAGTCCCTGGTGGAGCTCCCCGTCATGTTCCTCTTCTCCTGGATGATCGTGAAAGCCAGCAGCCGGTTCTGGCTGTGCGTCTCTGGCGTGGGCTTTTTCCTCCACGCCCTGGGTGCCTTCCTGGCCCCCAATATGTTCTGGATGACCGTCATCCAGATCTTTGAGATGCCCGGCTACGCCGTCTTTGCCCTGGCCTCCATCTACTTTGTCAACGAAATGGTGGACGAGAGCGAGCGGGTCCAGGGCCAGGCCTGGATCACCATGGCCATGACCCTGGGAAACGTCCTGGCCAGCTTTGTGGGCGGCCTTCTGCTGGACTACACCAGCGTCTTCGTCCTGCTGACCTTCGCCTCCCTGGCGGGCGCAGTGGGCATGCTGATCTTCTTCCTCCTTCTGCGGAAGGGGAGCAGGACCCTGACCCCTGTGGAATAACAAGTGGCCGCGGCAAAATGCAGCGGCCACAGTGAAATTGAGCCAATGGCTCAGTGAAATACGCTTACAGCGTGTGAAATTCGGCCTTTGGCCGAGTGAAATTGCCCCTTCGGGGCAGTTTGTGGTGTCCCTGCGGGACAAATGAAATGCATAACGGCTGATGCGGTTGCGTCAGCCGTTTTTTGCAGTCAAAAGGGGGCGAAGGACACTCTGGATGGCCTCCATCACCTGCTCCATCCCATCCTCCCCGGCGGTGCGCCGTTCCTCTCCCGGCAGGCGGACCATCAGCAGAAGGGTAAGGGTGCGAATGGCCGTCCCGTGCTGACCGGGCCAGGCCTCCGGGGCCAGGATGCCCGCTGCCTCCAGGGTCTGGAAGCAGGCGGTCAGATCCTGCCGGACCTTCCCCAGCATCTCCTGCTGGATGTTGGCCAGCAGGGGGGAGGTCTGGGCCAGCTGGTGGTAGCTGTCAAAGTAGAAGGCATAGGTCTGCTGGACCTCCAGCATGTGGCGGGAGTAGGCTGTCAGGTCCTCCAGGGTCTGGGGCGCCGGGGGCGGGCTTCCCGTCCGGTCCGGGTCCAGGATCATGGCTTCCAGCAGGTTCTCCTTCTTTTTGAAGTGATAGGTCAGGTTCCCCACGCTGATGCCCAGCTCCCTGGCGATGTCCCGCATGGACACCCCGTTGTAGCCGTGCCGGTCAAAGAGCCTGCGGGCGCAGGCCAGGATATCCTGTCTGGTGCTCTGGGCCATGGGTTTCCCTCCCTTGGAATTTCTGTTGACAGGATACCACGGAGGTGCTATCCTGTCAAATAGGACAACGTACTAAAATAAAGAAGGAGGGACGGTCATGCCCCCGAAACCCATGGGAGGGCCTCCCGGGAACAACCCCCTGGGCTTTGCCCCCATCCCCAAGCTTCTCATCCAGTTTGCCATCCCCGCCATCCTCAGCGCCCTGCTGGGTGCGGTGTACAACCTAACCGACCAGATCTTCATCGGCCAGAAGATCGGCTATCTGGCCAATGCCGCCACCACCGTGGCCTATCCTCTCACCATCGTCTGCGGTGCTCTGGGCCTGCTCTTCGGCATCGGTGCCACGGTCCATTTCAATATCCTCCAGGGCAAGGGGCAGATCGACGAGGCCCTGAACTACGGTGCCAAGGGGATCACCATGGTGTCGGTCTGCGGTCTTTCCGTCATGGTCCTGACCCTGGTCTTCACCACCCCCATCCTCTACCTCTTCGGCGCCACGGAAGAGGTCCTGCCCTACGCCCAGACCTACCTGCGGATCACCGCCATCGGCATCCCCTTCCTGATGCTCACCAACGGCGGCACCCTGCTCATCCGGGCGGACGGCAGCCCCAAGTATACCCTCATGTGCTCCGTGGCCGGTGTGGCCACCAACATCGGGCTGGACTTCCTCTTCCTGTACCCCCTGGGCATGGGGGTGGAGGGTGCCGCCCTGGCCACCATCCTGGGCCAGATCCTGTCGGCCATCCTGGTGGTCCGCTACCTGCGCCACCTGAAGACCGGCCCGTTGAAGAAGGAATACTTTAAGGTCCAGAAATCCTATGTGGCGGACATGGTGAAGATCGGCGCCGCCGCCAGCCTGAACCAGGTGGCCATGCTCCTGAGCCAGGTGGTGCTGAATTCCTCCCTCCGGCACTACGGCGAGCTGTCGGCCTACGGCAGCTCCGAGGCCCTGGCCGCCGCCGGCGTGGTGGCCAAGGTGAATATGATCTTCTATTCGGTCATCATCGGCTTCTCTGTGGGCTGTGAGCCCATTATGGGCTTCAACTACGGGGCCAAAAACTACGCCCGGGTCCGGGAGACCTACCGCAAGACCCTCATCTTCGTGGTGGTCATCGGCCTGGTGGAGTTCGCCTGCTTCTGGCTCTTCCCCGGCCAGATGCTGTCGGTCTTCGGCGACGGCACCGCCGCCTACGGGGACTTCGCCATCCGGTACATGCACATCTTCATGTTCATGGTGGCCATCAACGGCATCGCTCCCGTCACCATGAACATGCTCAGCAGCACCGGTAAGGCCAAGCGGGGGACGGTCATCTCCCTCACCCGGCAGATCTTCCTCTTCCTGCCTCTGCTGGTGATCCTGCCCCTTTTCCTGGGGCTGGACGGCGTTCTCTTTGCCGGACCCATTGCAGATTGCCTTGCCATGATCATCGCTTTGCTGGTGGTCCGGCCGGAACTGGTCAAAATGAAAGAGGAAGAAGCCGCAGCGTGAGCCGCTGAGGCAGCGGACTGATCCGCAGAAATCCCGGTACTTCCTGTGCCGGGGTTTCTATTTTTTAATAAGTGGAGGAAAAATACGTTGACAGGGAGAATTTGGGTTACTATAATAAAATTATCAACCCCCTGTCCAGATGGAATAGATTCCAAAAGGACAGACTAACCACATATTGTCGGATGATAAAACCGGGAGATGCCGTGCCCCTGTGCACGGAGCCGAAGGGGCCGCAAAAACTCTCAGGCAAAAGGACCGGTTTTGGACGAGACTCCGGAGAGCGAGTTCGCACCGAAGAGGCAATCCGCCCCAGGCGGAGAAACTTTCAGGTCAGGTACGGAGGCACAGAACTTGACATGGGTGCAAGGGCTGTGTCTCTTTTTGTTTTCCGTGTCAAAAAATGAAAAAAAGGAGCGAGTTATTATGGAACTGAAGACCCCTCTTTATGATGTCCATGTGGAAGAAGGCGGCAAGATCGTCCCCTTCGCAGGCTACCTGCTGCCCGTGCAGTACGCAGCCTCCGGCGTGATCAAGGAGCATATGGCAGTCCGTCAGCAGTGCGGCCTGTTCGACGTTTCTCACATGGGTGAGATCCTGTTCACCGGTCCCACTGCTCTGGCCACCGTCAACCACCTGCTGACCAACGACTACACCGGCATGCCCGTCAACAAGGTCCGCTACGGCGTCATGTGCAACGAGCAGGGCGGCACCATCGACGACGTCATCGTCTACAAGTTCTCCGAGGAGGCTTACCTGGTGGTCGTCAACGCATCCAACCGCCACAAGGACTACGAGCACATGGCAAAGAACGTCCTGGAAGGCACCAAGTGCGAGGACATCTCTGACAACGTGGCTCAGGTGGCACTGCAGGGCCCCAAGGCTCCCGCCATCATGAAGAAGCTGCTGGCAGAAGACCAGATCCCCAAGGGCTACTACACCGCTCTGCCCAATATCGTCATCAACGGCGTCAACACCATGATCTCCCGCACCGGTTACACCGGCGAGCTGGGCTATGAGATCTACTGCGCTCCCGAAGACGCAGCCAAGCTGTGGAAGACCCTGCGTGAGGCAGGCGAGGAGTTCGGCCTGATCCCCTGCGGTCTGGGCGCCCGTGACACCCTGCGTATGGAAGCTGCTATGCCCCTGTACGGCCACGAGATGGACGAGACCGTCACTCCTCTGGAGGCAGGTCTGGACTTCGGCGTGAAGCTGGACAAGGAAGAGTTCATCGGCCGTGAGGCTCTGGTGGCTGCCGGCGCTCCCCAGCGTGTCCGCATCGGCCTGGCTGTTACCGGCCGCGGCATCATCCGTGAGCACATGGACGTCTATGTTGGCGAGGAGAAGATCGGTCAGACCACTTCCGGCACCCAGTGCCCCTACGTTGGCAAGGCCATCGGCATGGCTCTGGTGGACGCAAAGTACACCGAGGTGGGCGCCCCTGTTGAGGTCGACGTCCGCGGCCGCCGTGTTGCCTGCGAGATCGTCCCCCTGCCCTTCTACACCAGAGGTAAGTAATGGACGGCAGGGTCATCCCTGCGCCCCATGAATAAGTAATCAAAGAAAACACCATTCTATTATTATTTGGAGGAAATCATCATGTCTAACATCCCTGCTGAACTGAAGTATTCCGCATCCCACGAGTGGGTCAAGGAAGAGGACGGCGTCTTCGTCATCGGTCTGACCGACTACGCACAGAGCGCTCTGGGCGACATCGTTTTCATCAACCTGCCTGAAGAGGGCGACGAAGTCACCGCTGGCGAGTCCTTCGCTGACGTTGAGTCCGTCAAGGCTGTCTCCGACGTCTTCTCCCCCGTTACCGGCGCTGTCTGCGCAGTCAACGAAGAGCTGCTGGACGACCCCGCACAGGTCAACGAGGATCCCTATGGCGCATGGCTGATCAAGGTCGAGAACGTCACCGGTACCGAGGAACTGCTGGACGCAGAGGGCTACGCAGCCGTCGTTGAAGCTGAGGAGGCATAATATGGGCAGCTATATTCCCGCAACCCGGGAAGAGCGGCAGAAAATGCTTGAGTCCATCGGCCTGACCTCCATGGACCAGCTGTACAGCATCGTGCCCGAGGAGGCTCTGCTCAAGGAGCTGAACATTCCCGAAGGCATGAGCGAGCTGGAAGTGGCCCAGAAGGTCTCCGCAATGGCCGATGAGAACAAGAAGTTCCGCAGCATCTTCCGCGGCGCTGGTGCATATCACCACTATATCCCTTCCATCGTGAAGACTGTGACTTCCAAGGAAGAGTTCGTGACCGCATACACCCCCTATCAGGCTGAGATCAGCCAGGGCGTCCTGCAGTCCATCTTTGAGTATCAGACCCAGGTCTGTGAGCTGACCGGCATGGATGTGTCCAACGCATCCGTCTACGACGGCGCTGTGGCTGCTGCTGAGGCAGTGCTTATGTGCCAGGAGAGAAAGCGCTCCACCGTCGTGATCTCCGGCAGCTGCGATCCTCAGACCATCCAGGTCATCAAGACCTACTGCGCAAGCCGCAGTGTTCCCGTTGTGGTCATCCCCGCTGTGGACTGTGCTACCGACCTGGAAGCACTGAAGGCAGCCCTGACCAAGGAGACCGCAGCTGTTTACGTCCAGAGCCCCAACTACTATGGCGTCATCGAAGACATGGACGCTGTGGTGGCAGCCACCCACGAGGTGGGCGCCAAGGCTGTCATGGGTGCCAACCCCATCTCCCTGGGCCTGCTGAAGACCCCCGGCGAGTATGGCGCTGACGTTGCTGTCTGCGAAGGCCAGCCTCTGGGTATGCCCATTGGCTTCGGCGGCCCCTACCTGGGCATCATGACCTGCACCCAGGCTATGACCCGTAAGCTCCCCGGCCGTATCGTCGGCCAGACCACCGACCACGACGGCCGCCGTGCTTTCGTCCTGACCCTGCAGGCCCGTGAGCAGCACATCCGCCGTGAGAAGGCATCTTCCAACATCTGCTCCAACGAGGCACTGTGCGCTATGACCGCCTCTGTCTACCTGGCAGCTATGGGCCCCAAGGGCCTGCGTCAGGCAGCTGAGAGCTCCGCTGCACATGCCCACTACCTGGCTGCAGAGCTGGAGAAGATCGGCTTCAAGACCCGTGTGAACAAGCCCTTCTTCAACGAGTTCCTCACCGACTGCCCCGTGGATCCCGAAAAGATCTGCGCTGCTCTGGAAGCAAAGGGCATCCTGGGCGGTCTGCCCCTGGAGGGCGGCATCCTGTGGTGCTGCACCGAGCTGAACAGCCGCGGTGACATCGACGCCCTGGTAGCCATTCTGAAGGAGGTGTGCGCATAATGAAACTGCTGTTTGAACGTAGTGTTCCCGGCCGCGGCATGGACCTGCTGCCTGCATGTGATGTGCCCGCCGCTGAATTTGACCCCAGCCTGCTGCGTGGTGCCGCACCCCACCTGCCCGAGATCTCTGAGATCGACCTGGGCCGCCACTACACCGAGCTGGCAAAGCAGACCCACGGTGTGAACGACGGTTTCTACCCCCTGGGCTCCTGCACCATGAAGTACAACCCCCGCGTGAACGAAGAGATGGCAGCTCTGCCCGGCTTCACCCAGATCCACCCCCTGCAGCCCATCGAGACCGTTCAGGGCTGTCTGGAGGTTCTGTACACCGCCGAGCAGCTGCTGTGCGAGATCACCGGCATGGACGGCATGACCCTGCAGCCCGCTGCTGGCGCCCACGGTGAGTACACCGGCCTGCAGCTGATCCGCAGCTATCACCTGTCCCGCGGCGACACCGCCCGCAACAAGATCATCGTTCCCGACTCTGCCCACGGCACCAACCCCGCTTCCGCTACCATGGTTGGCTACAAGGTGGTCTCCATCCCCTCCAACCCCGAAGGCGGCGTTGACCTGGAGGCTCTGCGTGCAGCCGTCGGCCCCGACACTGCCGGCCTCATGCTGACCAACCCCAACACCGTCGGCCTGTTCGACCCCAACATCCTGGAGATCACCAAGATCGTCCACGATGCAGGCGGCCTGTGCTACTATGACGGTGCTAACCTGAACGCAGTTATGGGCCACGTCCGCCCCGGCGACATGGGCTTCGACTGCGTCCACCTGAACCTGCACAAGACCTTCTCCACTCCCCACGGCGGCGGCGGCCCCGGCAGCGGCCCTGCAGGCTGCAAGGAGTTCCTGAAGCCCTTCCTGCCCACTCCTCACGTGAAGAAGACCGAGACTGGCTACGAGCTGTATGCGCCCGAGCAGTCCATGGGTAAGGTCCGCAGCTTCTACGGCAACTTCCTGGTGGTCCTGAAGGCTCTGACCTACGTCCTGACCCTGGGTAAGGAAGGCATCCCCGAGGCATCTGCCGGTGCAGTCCTGAACGCAAACTATATGATGAAGAAGCTGGTTGGCTCCTACGATATGGCTTGCGACGGCCTGTGCATGCACGAGTTCGTTATGGACCTGAGCCGTCAGGCCCACGACCACGGCTTCACTGCTATGGACGTGGCAAAGCGCCTGCTGGACTTCGGTATGCACCCCTCCACGATGTACTTCCCCCTGATCGTCCACGAAGCTCTGATGATCGAGCCCACCGAGACCGAGAGCCCCGAGACTCTGGACGAGGCAGCAGAAGTCTATCTGAAGATCCTGGCAGAGGGCATGGAAGATGCAGAAAAGCTGCACCACGCTCCTCTGAACTGCGCCATCAGCCGTCCCGACGAGGTCACGGCTGCCCGCAACCCCATCGTCCGCTACACCTTCGAGGCTTAATGGCCGCCTGAAGCTGTCAGCGTAAGGGGACTTACACTGATTGAACGATTTTCCCCGGCGGCGTGTTCGCCGGGGAAAATTGCTTTATCCAACCCGATCCCGCATTCCATTGGAGGCCCCCTATGCTTCATTCCCTGTATGTGATCCATTCCCGGCACCATGATCCCCGCCACAACCTGGCCCTGGAGGAATACCTGATGCAGACCGTGAAACCCGGTCAGTGCATCCTGTACCTCTGGCAGAACCAGCGGACGGTGGTCATCGGCCGGAACCAGCACGCAGAAAACGAGTGCCGCATCCAGGCCCTGGAGGCCGACGGAGGACATCTGGTCCGCCGTCTCTCCGGCGGCGGTGCGGTCTATCATGACCTGGGCAACGTGAACTTCACCTTCCTGGTGACCAAGGAGGACTACGACGTGAGCCGTCAGACGGAGGTCATCCTCCGGGCGGTCCAAAAGGTGGGCCTCCAGGCCGAGAAGAACGGCCGCAACGACCTGACGGTGGAGGGCCAGAAGTTCTCCGGCCACGCCTACTACAAGACCGGCCAGCAGTGCTACCACCACGGCACCATCATGGTGGACGTGGACATGGCGCCCCTGGAAAAATACCTGAACGTCTCCCCCCTGAAGCTCCAGGCCAAGGGGGTCAAGTCGGTGCGCTCCCGGGTGACCAACCTGCGGAAGTACCTGCCCGACCTGGCCATTCCGGACCTGAACCGGGCTCTGGTGGAGGCCTTCCAGGAGGTCTACGGCCTGCCTGCGGCTGAGCTGCAGTATGAGGACCTGGACCAGGCCGCCATCGCGGAAGGCCAGGCCCGGTTCTCTGCCCCGGAATGGATCTACGGGGACTGCCGTCCCCTGGCGGTGAGCCGGGAGGCCAGGTTTGACTGGGGCATCCTGCGGATGGACCATTCTCGGGAAGATGGCCGCATCACCGAAGCTGCCCTCTGGTCCGATGGCCTGGAGGGTGACTTCCTGAGCCGGGTGCCCGGCCTGCTCCGGGGCTGCCCCCTGGAGGAGAAGGCTCTGCGGGAAAAACTGCTGTCAGACCCGGACAGCACCGAGGAAGTGGTGGAGGGGATCCTCTCCCTGCTTCTGACCTGATCGTGACAAAAGAAACGAGGAAATGAAAATGAATTTTGATATTGCAATCATCGGCGGCGGCCCCGGCGGCTACAACGCAGCAGAAAAGGCTACCAAGCTGGGCATGCAGGTGGTCCTGTTCGAGAAGGAAGACCTGGGCGGCACCTGCCTGAACCGCGGCTGCATGCCCACCAAGGCCCTCATCCACAGCACCGAGCTGTATGAGTCCCTGGCCCACGCTGCCGACCTGGGCATCAACGTGGAAAACTACACCTTCGACTTCGCCGCCATGCACGCCCGCAAGGCACAGGTGGTGGAAGAGCTGCGCAAGGGCGTGGAGAAGCTCATGAAGGCCGGCAAGATCACCGTGGTCTATGGCCAGGCTCAGATCGCCGGCTCCGGCGTGGTCACCTGCGAGGGCGAGACCTACGAGGTCAAGGACATCATCATCGCCACCGGCTCCAAGGTTGCCTATCCCCCCATCCCCGGCATCCACGACGAGGGCGTGTACAACAGCCGTGACATCCTGGAAGGGGACGGCATCATGTTCAAGTCCCTCATCATCATTGGCGGCGGCGTTGTGGGCATCGAGTGCGCCTCCATCTACAACTCCCTGGGCTGTGAAGTCACCGTCCTGGAGGCTGCCGATCACATCCTGCCCGTCATGGACAAGGAGATCGCCACCCGTCTGGGCATGATGATGAAGAAGCGGGGCATCAAGGTGGAAGCCAAGGCCATGGTCCAGAAGATCGAAGGCACCCCCGGCAACATGACCGTCACCTACCTGGACAAGAAGGGCAAGGAAGTGGTGGTCTCCGCAGAGGGCGTCCTGGCTGCTGCCGGCCGCTGCGCCAACATCGACGGCCTCTTCGCTGAGGGCGTGGAGATCGAGATGTTCAAGAACGCCATCGTGGGCGACGAAGTGGGCCGCACCAGCATCCCCAACGTCTACGTCATCGGCGACGCCAAGGCAAAGAACATCCAGCTGGCCCACGTGGCAGAGGCACAGGGTGCCAACGCTGTGGCAGTCATCGCCGGCAAGGAGCCTCCCATCGATATGTCTGTCGTTCCCAGCTGCGTGTACACCAACCCCGAGATCGCAGCGGTCGGCATGAACGAGGACCAGGCAAAGGCAGCCGGCTTTACCCCCAAGGCTGTTAAGTTCCTCACCGGTGCCAACGGCAAGTGCCTCATCGAGAACACCGACAGCGGCTACGTCAAGCTCATCACCGATGCAGCCGATGGCCGTATCCTGGGCGCACACCTGGTCTGCCCCCGTGCCACCGACATGATCGGCGAGCTGGCTCTGGCCGTCCAGAAGGGCATCACCGCTGAGGGCCTGCACGCTGTTATCCATCCCCATCCCACCTTCACCGAGATGATCTCCGGTGCAGCTGCGCTGGTGGAGCACTAAGGGTTCAACAGACTGCTGTGCAGCCCGTTGAACAGTGAATAGAGAATAGTGAAGAGTGAATAGGTAAGGAAACACCATGCCTATTCACTCTTACTTCTTATAGAAGGGGGAGACCTGTGAATTACAAAGAAATCACATCCCGGGTCTGGCACCTGGAGGAGGACTATCGGGACTACTGTACCCTGGTCCGGGGAGACAAGCTGGCCATCCTCTGGGACACCGGCCAGGGAAAGCAGGATCTGCCGGCCTTTCTGGCCCAGCACCTGGATACCCCCTGTGTAGTCCTCAACAGCCACGGCCACGACGACCACGTCGGGGGCAACCACCGGTTTGGGACCGTCTATGCCCACCGGGAGGACTGGCATCTGCTGGCCTCCCACGCCAGGATGACCACGGGAGAGCCCCCTGCCTATGGGGTGGAGGAATTGGTCCCCGGCGTGGTCTTTGACCTGGGGGGACTTCACGGCCGGGTGGTCTCCCTGGCGGGCCACACCCGGGGGTCGGTGGGCC
>JAFXCU010000068.1 GCA_017521345.1 Ruminiclostridium sp.
GCCCTCTATCTGGGGGCTGGATTCCTCATCGGCTGATCTCTGTGCATAGCAAACCACGCGGGACGACACATCGTCCCGCGTGGTTTTTCTTTTTATTCAAGGGTTTTCCAAAGGGCCATCCGGGTGGAGAAGTCCACTTCTACCTTGCCGATGTTCTTGAGCCAGGCCAGATAGGATTTTACCGTGCTGCCCACCAGAACATTCTGGGAGAAGTCCATTTTCAGGTCGTAGGCCTCAAACAACTTCTGCAGCAGAGCATCAAAGCATATGGGTTCCCGGCAGAATTCCAGGATGCGGTCTGCCACCTGATGAACCTTGTCGATGTTATACTGGGCCAGAGGGGCGATGTCTTTCGTTGCCTCTGCGTGGGAAGGAATGAAAAGGTCAGCCTGGAGTCCTTTGACCTTCTCCAAAGTGTCCAGGTAGGCCCCCACGTCATAGATGACACCGATCTGGTACTTTTCTAAGGTCTCCTTGCTGGACAAACAGTCCGCCAGGAAGGTGACATTGTCCGGTGTGGTAAAGCCCACCATATCGAAGAAGTGGCCGGGAAGGGGAAGGATCTGCATCCCTTTGGGCAAGACATCTTGAGTCAGGTACTCCGCCTCGCTCTCCTGGGCCATGAGGAACTTGTGCCGCAGGTCCTTGGGAGGGAAGCCGCCGAAGAGATAGGAAGGTTCCAGCAGGGGATGGCGGGTGAAGGCGCAGTCGATACCGGGTACGTAGATCTTACACCCGGTTTGGTTCTGGAGATACTTGTTGCCGCCGATGTGGTCGGCGTTGGAGTGGGTATTCAGGATGGCCTTCAGCTTCCAGCCCTGCTTGTCCAGGATCTGCCGGATCTTTCGGCCGGAATCCTTGTCTCCACCGCTGTCAATAAGCCAGACCTGGTCGTCATCCTCCAGATAGAGGCCGATCTTCACCGGAACATTGATATAATAGGTTCTCTGGCCCACTTGGATCAGTTCGTACATAGCGATAGCACCGTCCTTGCCTTAGTTTTCCTCAGTATAGCAAAAACCGGCAGGATTGTCACCTGTTTCATAGGAAATGGTTGACTGTGTTCTACAGTTGTAGTATAATAACCTAAAGAAAGATACTACAACTGTAGGAGGTGTAATCATGGTTAAACTGACCGATGCCGAGTGGGCCGTCATGCAGGTCCTGTGGGCAGGTGAGGACTTCTCCCTGGGGGAGGTGGTCTCCGCCCTGGCACCCACCCGCAACTGGCGGAGGAACACCGTCCACACCTACCTCACCCGCATGGAGGAAAAGGGACTGGTGGACATCCGCCGGGAGAAAGAGCCCCATCGGTATGCCGCTGCCGTGAGTCGGGAGGACTGTGCCAGACAAGAGCGCAGTCAGCTATTAGATCGTGTCTACGGTGGTGCGGCAGGGGATCTCATTGCCGCATTTTTGAAGGAATCCCGCATCACTGCTGAGGAGCGGGACCGACTGCGCAAACTGCTGGACGACATGGAGGTGTAAACTATGACCGGGATCTGGGGATTCATCCTGCAAACGTTATATGTGTCCCTGGTGGGCGGTCTGCTTCTTCTTGTGAAGTCCATTCTGCGGGATAAGCTCACCCCACGCTGGCAGTATGGGGTCTGGTCCGTGCTGGGCCTTCGCATCCTGGTACCTGTGGGTGTCTCCTGGAAGTATGTGCTTCTGCCTTTGCCTCTTTGGGTGGAGACCGCCCGCATCCTGGCAGAGCAGGCAATCCCTGTCCTGTGGTTTACTTGGCTGTATTGGCTCTACCTGGCCGGTGTGGCGGTCTTTCTTCTGCGGTATTTGGTCTCCTATATCCGTCTGCGGATGCTCCTGAGAAGGGGAGAAGCTACCCCGGAAGGGCTCACAGCGCAGGTAAAGCGGGTGGCAGAGCAATATGGCTTGAAGCCTTGTCAGGCAGTGGTCCTTTCCGGATTGCCCTCTCCTATGGTCTGCGGGGTGTTACGCCCTGTGCTGGCTGTTCCCGATGTGGTTACGCTGGATGACCACGTCATCCTCCATGAGCTTCTTCATGTAAAGTATTATGATGCTCTGCAGAATGTGTTCTGGAGCATTTGCCGTGCCCTTCACTGGTGCAATCCTATAGTCCATTGGTTCATGGATCAGATCGGCAACGACATGGAATCTCTCTGCGACCAGCGGGTGTTGGAACGGCTGGAAGGAGAGGAGCGGCGGGACTACGGCCTGTCCCTCCTGGCCATGGCCAATGACAAGTATCCTCGAGCGCCGGGGACTACCTCCATCTCCAACGGCGGCAAGAACATCACCCGTCGCATCGAGGCCATTGTCCGGTTCAAGAAATATCCCAAGGGTATGGCATTGGCCTCTGTCTGTGTGACCGTCATGCTGCTGTGCGGCTGTATGTTTCCCACTATTCAGCCGGAACTGACTTATCGAGCCAATGTAGATGGTGGTCCTCTGAACAATGCCGCAGCATTGGCGGAATTGAACCTGAACCGCTGCTCCACTCCGGCCGGGGCCTTTGACACCTATGCCAAGGGATTAAAGCATTGTGACCAGCAGTGGTTGGCTCTGGCATCCCCCGAAGTAAAAAAGCAGGAAATATTAAAAGGTGCCAACGCTTATATCGGAATAGAGAACGGGATCCGGCACTGGAAAAACGAGACCGAGACCGGTGTGGGCTTGACCGTTTACGAGGTACGGGACCGTGAAGTGATACCGACAGGGGCGAAAACAGATATTTGGCTCTCCCAGTCTTCCTATGAGCTGTATAACCTGGTCCTCCAGGAGGACGGCAGTTATACCGCCCTTCTGACCTTCTTCTTTGACAACGTACAGACATTGGACGGCGATCTTCTCTGCTGTGCTCCGACAGCTGATGAGATTTGTGCCGTGGCAACCTATCCGGTGCGGGTCTGGCAGGAGACCGGTTGGGTGTTGGAGGAGACAGGAAACCCCTCTCTTTACCTGCTGAACAATTTGGATGTGGATACGTTTCTTTATGATCTGTTCCCAGCCCTGCACTTCTATCGTGGGGACGGGAACACCGGTTCTGTCTTTTACAGGCTCTGGACCGACTGCAGCATAGAAGACCCTGACGGTTACTGGGAGGAGGCAGTCAGCTTTTCCACACAGTACCCCTGTCCCGATGCAGAGTTTGGGATGTACGTGGAGAATGAAGCCATTCACTACAGCTTTTCCGGCAGCGAGGGCGAACAAAATAACATTTATCAGGCCGGTATGCAAGTAAGTAAGCTGAATGAGGATGGAACCGTTCCAACGTTTGAGGAACTTCCTGGCGTGAAGGCGCAAACCGAAGCCAGTGGTCACGGCGGCGGTGTTTCGTGGATTAGTTGGCGAAACCAGAATTGGAACGGAACCCTGTTCTCTGGCGGTGGCGGTAGTACAACCTTTGAAGAAATCACGTTTCCCCTTGGCTATGCTGCACAAATCTGGCTGAATGATGAACTGGCAGAAACCATCATCCTGAAGGAGGTGCCTCCCAATGGATAAAAAGTACCTGATCCATGCCATGGGCAGCATTGCCTGGGGCTATGTGTTCTTCTATCTGGCCATCAACCTTGGCACCATTGATATTCTGCCCGACTGGGTCCTCTTCGTCCTGGTGGTGAGAGCCTTGAAGCCACTGTCCGAGATTGTCCCCTCGGCCAAACTGCTGGAGCCTCTGGGCATCCTTCTGGGTGTTCTCTACGGCTTTCAGTGGCTTTTCAAGGTCGTGGGCCATCCCATCCAGTGGTACCTGTTTACGGTCATCGTGTCCGTGCTGGTTCTGTACTTCAACTTCCAGCTGCTGACCAACCTGGCAGAGGTCGCCCGAAAATATGGGTATCCTGAGGAGAAAAAAATCTTACAGCTTCGCACCGTCCAGGCCATCCTGACCACCGTGGCAGCCATCCCCCTACCCTGGGAGGAAGTCAGCTATCTGTATTTCGGTCTGGCTGTCGTCCACCTGATCGTAGTGGCCTGGATCTGTGTGGTCCTCTTTGGCCTCCGGAAGAAAATGTCTCTGGCCTATGATGCCCCTGTGGAAGAATGATCATTTAGGGCACCCTGTTTCCAGGGTGCCCATTTTGATGCTCAGGCAAGAAGTCCAGCCTCTCTCATGGTGCTTTTCAGGTGTTCCAGGGGCCCTTCGTCCATCTCCCACAGGGGCATCCGCAGAGCGCCGCTGTCCAGCCCGACCAGCTTCATGGCGGCCTTAATGGGCACCGGGTTGACCTGGGAGAACAGGGCACGGGTGAGAGGGGTGTAGGCCACTTGAAGCTCCTGTGCCTTCTTCCAGTCTCCCTGGAGGGCACAGCGGGTCATCTCTGCCATGGGGACGGGGGCCAGGTTGGACACCACAGAGATCAGCCCCTTGGCCCCCATGGCCATCATGGCGACGGTGTGGTCATCGTTTCCGGACCAGATATTTAAGTCGTCCCCGCACAGGGCCAGGGTGTCGGCCAGAAGGGAGAAATCCCCGGAGGCCTCCTTGATACCGTTGATATTTGGGTGCTGGCTCAGGATGCGGTAGGTTTCAGCCGTGAAGGAGAGTCCTGTCCGGGAAGGTACATTGTAAAGAATGATGGGCAGCTCCACCCGGTCGGCCAGGTATTCGTAGTGCTTTACCAGACCGGTCTGGGTGGTTTTGTTATAATAGGGGGTCACCAGCAGGAGGGCATCAGCCCCGGACTCCTGGGCGTGCTGACAGAGGTACAGAGCCGCTGCTGTGTCGTTGCTCCCAGAACCGGCAATGACCGGGCAGCGCCCAGCCACATGGGACACGCAGAAATCCACTAGATGGATGTGTTCCTGGACGGTGAGGGCAGAGCTCTCCCCGGTGGTGCCGCAGACGCACAGGGCATCGATCCCGGCCTCGATTTGACGGTCGATCTGCCGGGCAAATGCCCCGTAGTCAATGGCTCCGGTGGAGCGGAAGGGGGTAATGAGGGCGGTACAAATTCCGGTAAATACGGGTTCTTTCATAGACACTCCTTTCCAAAACAAAAAGCGGCCCCAGGCTGACTTCTGACAAAATATCATCAGAAATCGGCCTGGGGCCGCGTATCTTACTTAGCGTTTAGCGGGGGAGGATGTAGTTCTCAGCGCACAGCAGCTCAGCCAGCAGGACTGCGCCGCCGGCAGCACC
>JAFXCU010000069.1 GCA_017521345.1 Ruminiclostridium sp.
AAGCAGGGGTTTTCCCGAAAAACCCCTGCAAATCTGCATAATCTTCTGTCAAGTATGTCTTGTCACTTTGCCAGACCCGTCCGCCGGAAGGCTGCCCGGAGAGGCTCGATGACGATGAGGACGATAACGGCGGCCACGCCGATCTGGACCAGGTTGCCGGGGATGGAGGAGACGGGGATGATCCAGTTGCTGTAGATGATGGCCTCGGCAATGTAGTAGCCCGCGATCTTGATGACGCAGGCCAGGGCCAGAGCCAGGATGTACCGGGGAAAAGACTTCTTTTTCTCGGTGACCGCACCCACCGTCCAGCCCATGAGGCCCACGATGACCAGGGTGAAGGGGGCCCACAGGGTCCAGCCGGACATCAGGTCAAAGAAGGCCATGCCCACGCCACCGGCGATCATGCCGGTGCGCTTGCCGAAGAGAATAGCGGCAATGAACAGGGGGACGTTACCCAGGTGGACCAGGCCGCCGTTGGCGGCGATGGGCAGACGGATGTTGATGGCATAGGTAAACACAAAGACCAGCACCAGGCTCATGGCGGTGAGGACGATGTCCCGGGTGGTCATTTTGGAAGCGGTTCGGGGGGCAGCAGTTTGGGTCATGGCAGACACTCCTTCCGGTTGGATTTTTGTTTTCATCAC
The DNA here is from genome assembly GCA_017521345.1 of Ruminiclostridium sp. The sequence goes on from JAFXCU010000069.1 coordinate 645, forward strand.
TGTACCACACATCTGGCCTTATCAAAATCTCCAAAACAGAACTATTCTGCATGGTCAATCTGGCCTGCCGCCCACCCAACTCCCACAGGCCAGATGGGCCAGCCGTTGCCATCTGACCTGCTTTCTGGTATGATGGTGGCATGAATCCCAAGGAGGATATGCCTATGTCTATCAATTCCAACAGCTCCCTGCTGGAGCGTTTGCAAGCCCATAAGGAGGAGGGATACCTCTCCCTCCACATGCCCGGCCACAAGGAAAACGCCGGACTGGCTTCCTATTTAAGTGTATTAAACGCAGACCTGGATATTACCGAACTGCCCGGGTTTGACGATCTTCACGACCCCGAAGAGGTCCTGGCCCGGTCCATGAAGAAGGCTGCCAGCCTGTGGGGGGTACCCAAGAGCTGGTTCCAGGTGAATGGCTCCACCGGCGCCCTCCTGGCCGCCATCCGGGGCGCCACCCACCGGGGGGACAAGATCCTGGTGGCCCGGAACTGCCACAAGGCCATCTACCACGCCATCGAACTCTGCGGCCTGGAGCCTGTCTTCCTGCTGCCTCCCGTGGAGGAGACCTTCGGCCTCTCCGGCTCCATCACCCCGGATATGGTGGCTGCCGCCCTGGAAGAGCACCCCAACGTAAAGCTCATCGTCTACCCCAGCCCCACCTATGACGGCGTCCTCAGCGACACCGCTGGGATCTGCGACGTGGCCCACGAGAAGTCCATCCCCGTTCTGGTGGACGAGGCCCACGGCGCCCACCTGGGTCTCACGGAGCACTTCCCGCCCCATGCCATGGCCCAGGGGGCTGACATGGCGGTGGCCAGCCTTCACAAGATGCTCCCCTCCCTGACCCAGACCGCCATCCTCCACGCCACCGGCCGGTTCCTGAAGCTGCCCCAGATCAACCGCCAGACGGGGATCTTCCAGTCCAGCAGTCCCTCCTACCTGCTGATGGCCTCCATGGATGGCTGTATCCGCCTGCTGGAGGAGCAAAAGGAGGACCTCTTCGCCGCCTGGTCCCGCCGCCTGGCTGAATTTGATGACCTGGCCAAGGGGCTGAAGCACCTGCGCCTCCCCGGCCACGGAGGGGAAGCAGGGGCATCCTACCCCGGCATCTTCGGTCTGGACCCTGCCAAGATCGTCATCTCCACCCGGGGCAGCGCCCTGAACGGAGTAGAGCTCATGGAACGCCTGCGGGAGGACTACCAGATCGAGCTGGAAATGGCCCTGGACCGCTACGCCGTGGCCATGACCGGCCTGGGCACCGACGACACCATGCCCGCTCGCCTGGCAAAGGCCCTGCTGGAGCTGGACGAAAAGTACGGCCCCGCCGAAGATGTTGCCCCCCTGGAGACCCTCCAGGAGCTGCCTCCCAGAAAGATGTCCATCGAAGAGGCCGCCATGTCCGAAGGCCGGGTGGACTTCCTCTACGACAGCATGGGCAAGGTCTGCGGAGAGTACATCTGGGCCTATCCCCCCGGCATCCCCCTCATCACCCCCGGCGAGGTCATCACCCCCGCCCTGGTGGCCGATGTGGAGCGCCTGTACCGGGCCGGGGTGAAGCTCATCGGCACCCGTGGCAAGCCGCCCTACACCACCGTGTCCATCGAGGAGTGAGCCATGGACAGACCTTATATCATCTGCCACATGGTCCAGTCTCTGGACGGCAAGGTCACCGGGGACTTCCTCTTTGACCCTGTCTGCGAGCCTGCCACCGAGCTCTACTACCAGCTGAACCGGGACCTCCCCAGTCAGGGCTTTGCCTGCGGTCGGGTGACCATGGAGGGGAGTTTTTCCCAGGGCTGGTATCCCGACCTGTCCGAATTTTCCGGAATTGATGTTCCCGACGGGGACTTCGTGGCTGACCACAGGTCCCAGCGGTTTGCCGTTTCCTTTGACCGCCGGGGCAGACTGGGCTGGAAGGGGCCCATCATCGAAGATGAAGACCCCGGCTACGGGGGCTGCCACATCATCCAAGTCATGTGCGAAGGGGTGGACCCCACCTACCTGGCCTACCTGCGCCAGACCGGCGTGTCTTACATCCTGGCCGGAAAAGATGACCTGGACCTCCCCCTGGCCCTTCACAAGCTGAAGACCCTCTTCGCCATGGAGACCCTGCTGTTAGAGGGCGGCAGTATCCTCAACGGGGCCTTCCATCGGGCCGGACTCATCGACGAGCTGAGCCTGGTGGTCACCCCCCAGACGGGAAAAGATGAGGACTATCCCCTCTTCTTCGGCATGAACAGAGACGACATGGATCACTACGCCCTGGTTGAGACCCAGATCCACGCATCCAGCATCATCTGGCAGCGGTATCAGCAGAAAAAGTAAGCTGGCTTTCTCAACCACTGACCTCTCCCTCTGGGAGAGCTTAGTCTGATACATCCCTTACTCTTTTTCCTTTCGTCGCTGCGCAGTGCGTCATCCCACGCAGCAGGGTCGATGTGGGCATCGGCCCCTACAAGGGGTGAGATTAAAAGCCTCGCAGAGTTTCGCCACCGCAGTGGCGAAATAAAGTCAAATATGTTTTCCGGCTCGACATGTGCGTGCCGGAAAACTCTTCTCGGCCTGCCAGTGTGCCCAGCGGGCGCGCGCAGCAGGCCGCAAGACCATATGCCGAAAAGGCTTTCTTGATTTGTCAAGTCAAGTGCAACAAGCAATCATAGAAGACTTCAAAGGGGGATTTCCATTGAAGGCATTTGCGAGGTCGTAAGTTGATCTTGTTGATAAAGTCAAAGATGA
>JAFXCU010000070.1 GCA_017521345.1 Ruminiclostridium sp.
CTGGATGCTCTTGAAGCAGGAGCCGTCGTTGAGCTCGATGAAGCCGAAGTTCTTCATGTCACGGCTGGTACGGACCCAGCCGCAGACGGTCACGTCCTGACCGCCGTACTGTTCCATGTCCGCAAAGATGCGGGCGATCTCGGTGCGCTGCATAATATTCAAGTCCTTTCACGGATAGTATTGCAATGGAATAATACACCATTATATCCCCCGGGGGAGGGGATTGCAAGCCCCAAAGGGCTCACTGCTGGGAAACGATGTCCCCGTGCTCAATGTGATAGGCGATGCGCTGCATGATCATCATGAGAGCCACGGTGTTCTTGCCGCCCTCGGGGATGATAATGTCGGCATAGCGCTTGGAGGGCTCCACGAACTGCTCGTGCATGGGCTTGACGGTCTTCAGGTACTGCTCCATGACGGTGTCCAGGGTGCGGCCTCGCTCGGTGACGTCCCGGTGGATGCGGCGGAGGATGCGCACGTCGGCGTCGGTGTCCACAAAGAGCTTGATGTCCAGCAGGTCCCGGAGGGCCTTGTTGTCAAAAATGAGGATGCCCTCCACCAGGATGACCTTGTTGGAGGTGACCTCCCGGGTCTCCTCCCGGCGGTCGTGGACAGTGTAGTCGTAGATGGGGCAGTGGACGGTCTTGCCGGCCTTCAGGTCCTCCAGGTCCTGGATCATCCGGTCGGTGTCGAAGGCGGCGGGATGGTCGTAGTTCAGGCCCCGGCGTTCCTCCAGGGTCAGGTCGTGGTGCTCGGCGTAGTAGCTGTCGTGGGCCAGGACGCTGATGTCCTCCCCGAACTGCTGGGTGAGCCGTTCCACCAGGGTGGTCTTGCCGGAGCCAGTGCCCCCGGCGATACCAATAATCAAGGGTTTCATTTAAAAGGCCTCCAATCCAAATGTGCGTTGGTTAGAAGGGAAGGCTTCCCCCTGGGGGGAAGCTGTCACCGAAGGTGACTGATGAGGGGACGCTTATTCGTCGTCCTCGTTGTTCTTCTCATTGAACTCGGTCAGCACCAACTGGGGGTTGTGGTCAGAGACCCACTTGATGGACCAGAAGGAGGAGAAGAGCAGCAGCTTGTTGCCCTTGTAGTCCTCCACCAGCTTGGTGTCGTTGCCCAGGACCAGGTCGGTTTCGTGGAACTCCTCGGGCTCCTTGATCCAGCGCAGGTACTCGTAGGGCAGGGTGTCCATGCGGATCTCCACGTTGTACTCGCTGCGCAGGCGGTACTGGAACACGTCGAACTGCAGGGTGCCCACCACGCCCACAATGACCTCTTCCATGCCGGTGTAGGGGATCTTGAAGATCTGGATGGCGCCCTCCAGGGCGATCTGCTCAGCACCCTTCAGGAACTGCTTGCGCTTCATGGTGTCCACGGGGCGGACCCGGGCGAAGTGTTCGGGGGCGAAGGTGGGGATGGGGTCAAAGCGGAACTTCTTGCCGGGGGCGCACAGGGTGTCGCCGATGGAGAAGATGCCAGGGTCGAAGACGCCGATGATGTCGCCGGCGTAGGCCTCCTCGATGATCTCACGCTCGGCAGCCATCAGCTGCTGAGGGCGGGACAGGCGGAGCTTCTTCTTGCCCTGGACGTGGTAGACTTCCTTGTCGGCGTCAAAGCGGCCGGAGCACACACGCATGAAGGCGATGCGGTCCCGGTGGGCCTTGTTCATGTTGGCCTGGATCTTAAAGACGAAGGCGGAGAAGTTGTCGTCCATGGAGTCGATCTGCTCCCCGTGGGCGGTGCGGGACAGGGGAGGAGTGGTCATCCGCAGGAAGTCCTCCAGGAAGGGCTCGATGCCGAAGGTGGTCAGAGCGGAGCCGAAGAAGACGGGGGAGAGCTTGCCGTGGCGGACCCGGTCCAGGTCGAAGTCGGAGGAAGCGCCGTCCAGCAGCTCGATCTCGTCCAGCAGCTGGTCCCGCTTGGCCTGGCCCAGCATGTCGATGAGGATGGGGTCATCCAAGTCGATCTGGGTGGTGCCGGACTTCTTGGCGTTGGTGTTGGAGGAGAAGTGGATGATCTCCTTCTTGCTGCGGTCGTACACGCCCATGAACTCCTTGCCGGAGCCGATGGGCCAGTTGACGGGATAGGTCTCGATGCCCAGCTCCTTCTCCAGCTCTTCCATCAGCTCGAAGGGGTCACGGGTCTCACGGTCCATCTTGTTGATGAAGGTGAAGATGGGGATGTCACGCATGGCGCAGACCTTGAAGAGCTTGCGGGTCTGGGCCTCAACACCCTTGGCGCCGTCGATGACCATGACGGCGGAGTCGGCAGCCATCAGGGTGCGGTAGGTGTCTTCCGAGAAGTCCTGGTGGCCGGGGGTGTCCAGAATGTTGATGCAGAAGCCGTCATACTGGAACTGCAGGACGGAAGAGGTGACGGAGATGCCGCGCTGCTTTTCGATCTCCATCCAGTCGGAGACAGCGGCGCGGGAGTTCTTCTTGCCCTTGACCTGACCGGCCTGGGCGATGGCTCCGCCGTACAGCAGGAACTTTTCGGTCAGGGTGGTCTTACCGGCGTCGGGGTGGGAGATGATGGCGAAGGTTCTTCTTCTTTTGATTTCGGATTCGTATTTAGGCAAAGGAAATACCTCCTCTGGGAAAATTACATGATTTAACACATTATTCTATCATGGGAAACCAGAAATCGCAAGGGGAAAACAAGGAGAGAAGTGATTGTAGCGGGGGAGTTTTGATGGTATAATTTATCTACATTCCAAAAGAAATGGGAGGGATTCCATGAAAAAATGGTTGAGAAAAGGCATTGCCTGCCTGGTGGCGCTGGGGCTGATGATCCCCATGGTAACGGCCTTTGCGGCCGGGAGCACCCAGATTCCCCAGGGAGCAATGAAATACAACGGGCACTACTATTACGCATACTCCTCTGTGCTGACCTGGACCCAGGCGAAAAAGGCCTGCGAGCAGGTGGGCGGCCACCTGGCCACCATCACCACCCAAGGGGAGCAGGATGCCGTGATGGACTATCTGCAGACCCAGAGGGGTCGGTCCGGCTACTGGCTGGGTGGCACGGATCAGAACAAGGAAGGTGTATGGACCTGGATCACCGGAGAGGCCTGGAGCTATACCCACTGGGACAAGGTCCAGCCTGACAATACGGTTTCCTCCGGCAATTACTCCCCCACGGGACAGAAGGATGAGGACTATCTGGGCATGGCCATGGGTTCCCGCAATTGGGCCGGCAACGGATACTGGAATGACTTTTCCGACAACCACAACGGCTCCGACACCGGCCTGGGCTATCTCTGCGAGTGGGACTACGCCTCCGAGTGGGCAGGCCAGGAGATCCAGCAGGCAGAGAATGCCGGGCTGATCCCCGATGTGCTGAAGGGCCAGAACCTGAAGAGCAAGATCACCCGGGCGGAGTTTGCAGCCGTGGCGGTGACCCTCTATGAGACCATGAGCGGGCAGCAGGCTCCCATCCCCTCTTACTGCCCCTTCTGGGATATTACCAGTTCTTCCTGCCGGACGGAGATCCAGCAGGCCTATGCCCTGGGGATCGTCAACGGTGTGTCCGATGTGGAATTTGCGCCCAACGACCAGATCACCCGGGAACAGCTGGCTGCCATGCTATGCCGGGCCTACAAGAAGATGGCCTGGCCCGGCTGGACGCTGGATACCGACTACCAATATCCTCTGGACTACAGCGGCGTGAAGCAGTTTGCCGACCACCGGGATATTTCCGAGTATGCCGTTCCCAGCGTGTACTTCATGGTAAAGCATCATGTGATCAACGGTGTGGGGAATAATCTCTTTGCGCCTAAGAACACCACCACCGCCCAGGCTGCGGTTGGTTACGCCAACGCATCCCGGGAGCAGGCCATCCTGATGTCCCTGCGCTGCTATCAGAACCTGGACTGATCTCTGCACGCACCCTGTCAGCCGACAGGGTGCGTGTTTTTTCTTTGACATTTCCCCTCTTTTCTCCCATAATAATACCAGAAATCGAGAGGAGCTGAATCGGCATGAGTATGCGGCGGGGATATGTCTATCTGGTCATCGCCTTTTTCTTCTGGGGGAGTCTCTACGTGGTCAACAAGTTCGTCATGGACTACATCCCGCCCCTGACCCTCCACCTCCTGCGGCAGGTCATCGCCGTGGTCATCCTGGGCCTCATGGCCTGGCGGAAGGGTTTCACTCCCATCAAAAAGAGCCACTGGCCCCTGATCGTTGCCATGGGTCCCCTGGCCTACTTTGTGGCCCCCGGCATGCAGAACATTGCCACCGACCTGCTCAACGCCTCCATGGGTGCCCTGCTGAACACCATGAACCCCCTGTTCATCTGCCTCTTCGCCGTGATCTTCCTGAAGGAGACCATGACCCGGCGGAAGACGGCGGGCATCCTCCTGTCCATCCTGGGCGTGGCGGTGGTGATGGGGGTCACCGGGGAAGGGGTCAGCCTCCGGGGCTTTTTCTTCTCCCTGCTGTCCGTCCTGGGCTGGTCCAGCGGCACCATTATCATCCGCAAGCTGTCCGACGTGAAGTATTCCAGTGAGCAGATCGCCTTCATGGGCATGGCCGCCGCCCTGCCCTTCAGCTTCACGGCCTCCATGGCGGAGATCCAGTCCAACCCGGTGGTCTTCAACGGCCCGGCCATCCTCAGCGTCCTCTACCTGGCCACCCTGTGCACCGCCCTGCCCAACGTCCTGTGGAACCGGAGCCTCCAGCTCCTGCCCGCTACCGTCTGCTCCCAGGCCTTCCCCCTCCAGTCCTTCTTCGCCACCCTCCTGGGGGTGCTCTTCCTCCACGAGGCCATCACCTGGAACTTCCTGGCGGGCAGTGTGCTCATCTCCGCCGGTGTCATCATCGGCCTTTCCGGAGGTAAGGGCGGTCCGGTCCCCAAAGAACTAGCATAATAAAAAAGTTATAAAGCGATAACTTTTGGTGTTGCAATTTGCCTTTGATTGTGGTATGGTATAGAAAATCACTTGAGACAGAAACGAGGTCAGGACCATGAAAAACATGCACTTCAAACGCCGACTGCCCTTCCCCAAGGTCATCAAGGAGCAGTACCCCCTTACCGCTGAGCTGGCCCAGGTGAAGGAAGCCCGGGACCAGGCCATCGCCAAGGTCTTTACGGGGGAGAGCGATAAGATGGTCCTCATCATCGGCCCCTGCTCCGCCGACCGGGAGGACGCCGTTCTGGACTACTGCTCCCGTCTGGCCCGCCTTCAGGAGAAGGTGGCGGACAAGCTCATCCTCATCCCCCGTGTGTACACCAACAAGCCCCGCACCACCGGCGAGGGCTATAAGGGTCTCCTCCACCAGCCCAACCCCGAGAAGGAGGCCGATATGCTGGAGGGCGTCATCGCCATCCGCCGCCTCCACACCAATGTGCTGGCCGAGACCGGCCTGTCCACCGCCGACGAGATGCTCTACCCGGACAACTACCGGTATCTCTCCGACCTGCTGTCCTACGTGGCGGTGGGTGCCCGCAGCGTGGAGAACCAGGAGCACCGCCTCACCGCCAGCGGCATTGCCGTCCCCGTGGGTATGAAGAACCCCACCAGCGGCGACATCTCCGTGATGCTCAATTCCATCATGGCCGCCCAGCACCCCCACACCTTCATCTATCGCGGCTGGGAGGTGGACACCACCGGCAACCCGTTGGCTCACGCCATCCTCCGGGGCTATGTGAACCGCCACGGCGAAGCCATCCCCAACTATCATTTCGAAGAATTGGAACACCTGTATAATGC
>JAFXCU010000071.1 GCA_017521345.1 Ruminiclostridium sp.
CGAGTACCGGGAAAAGATCCGGACCCGTATGGAAGAGGTCCTGGCCAACACCCAGATCGACGAGGCCCGCATCCTCACCGAGGCTGCCATCTTTGCCGATAAGGTGGCCGTGGACGAGGAGACCGTCCGTCTCCACAGCCATCTGTCCCAGCTGGAGGACATGCTCTGCCAGGGCGGCCCCATCGGCCGCAAGCTGGACTTCCTGATCCAGGAGTTCAACCGGGAGGCCAACACCATCGGCTCCAAGTGCAGCGATGTGGAGATGTCCCGCATCGTAGTGGACATCAAGGGCGAGATCGAGAAGATCCGCGAGCAGGTCCAGAACATCGAGTAAGGGGGCCGTCTCGTGAAGCTCATCAACATCGGCTTTGGCAACATGGTCTCCGCCAACCGGCTCATCGCCGTGGTGAGCCCGGAGTCCGCCCCCATCAAGCGTATGGTCCAGGAGGCCAGAGAGCGGGGGAACCTGGTGGATGCCAGCTATGGCCGCCGGACCCGTGCGGTCCTTATCACCGACAGCGATCACATCATCCTCTCCGCGCTGCAGCCCGAGACATTGGCCGGGCGTTGGAACGGACGCGAAGAGGTCCAAGGGGAGGAAGAAGAATGAACAAAGGAAGTCTCATCGTGCTCTCCGGCTTTTCCGGCGCAGGCAAGAGCACGGTCATCAACCAGGTCCTGGCCCAGCGGCCCGAGATCTATTTTTCCATTTCCTTTACCACCCGGGAGCCCCGGGCCGGAGAGGTCAACGGGGTAAACTATCACTTCGTCACCAAGGAGGAGTTTGAGGCCCGCATCGCCAAGGGGGAATTCCTGGAGTACGCCCAGTACAACGGCAACTATTACGGCACCTCCATGGCCATCCTTCGGGAGAAGATGGACCAGGGCATCGACGTGATCCTGGATATCGAGGTCCAGGGTGCGGCACTGGTCCGGGAGAAGATGCCCGAGTCCATTTCCGCCTTCATCGTGCCCCCTTCCTTCCAGCACCTGGCAGACCGCCTGCGGGGCCGGGGCACGGATTCCGAAGAGACCATCCAGAACCGCCTGAACATTGCCCGAGTGGAGGCCAAGGAGGTCCCCAAGTACGACTATGTCATCCTGAACGACGCAGTGGAGAACGCTGTGGCCCAGGTTTTTGCCATCCTGGACGCCGCACGCTGCCGCACCCAGGGACGGATGGATTTATTAGAAGATTTTAAAGGAGAGTAATGCCTTATGATGCTGTATCCCGCAATGAATGAACTGTTAGCCCAGGTCCCCAGCCGCTATAAGCTGGTGAACGTGGTGGCCGCCCGTGCCCGTCAGATCGCCATCGAGGCCGATGAGCAGGGCGTCATGCTGGAGGACAAGCCTGTCAGCATCGCTGTCCGTGAGATCGCTGAGGGCAAGGTCCCCCAGGAGCCTGTGGCTGAGGAAGTCGTCGTCCTGGAAGAGGAAGTGTTTGCAGAAGAGATCGAAGAGGAAGTTTTCGAGGAAGAGGCTGAATAAGGCCCAGGAAGGGAAGGAGGAGAGGGCAGAACCATGTTGACCGCGAAAATCGCCCTTTCCGCCGCCACCTTTGCCATTGACCGGCCCTACTCTTACCTTGTCCCCAAAGGGCTGGAGGGAAAGCTCCGGCCGGGGATGCGGGTGCTGGTCCCCTTCGGCACGGGCAACCGCCCCAGCGAGGGGCTGGTCCTCTCCCTGGAGGAGGGGGAGCCCACGGGTAAGCTCAAGCAGGTGCGTACCCTCCTGGACGAGGCCCCGGTCCTGGATGCCAAGGCCCTGCGGCTGGCCCTGTGGATGCGGGAGCGATTCTTCTGCACCGTCTATGCCGCCGCCATGACCATGCTGCCCACCGGCCTGTGGTACGACCTGAAGGAGGGCTATGCCCTGGCCCCCGGTCTGGACCGGGAGGAGGCCTATGCCCGCACCGAGCACAGCCCCAAGGGGCGGCAGATCCTGGAGATCCTCTACGCCAACGGCGGGAGGGTGGACCTGGACCAGCTGAAGGCCATCCCCGACCTGAAGGACCCCCGGGGGACTCTGCGGGAGATGGAGAAGGCCGGCCTCACCCAGAAACAGACCCAGGCCAAGCGGAAGGTGGGGGACAAGACCGAAAAGGTGGCCCGCCTTGCCATGCAGCCCGAGGATGCTCTGGCTCTGACGGAGCCCAAGAAAAAGACCGCCCCCATGCGCCATGCTGTCACGGAACTGCTGTGCAACCTGGGCAGCGCCAGCGTCAAGGAGCTGTGCTACTTTACGGGGGCTTCTCTGCAGACCGTGAAGGGCCTGGCCAAGAGCGGCGTCCTCACCCTGGAGGAGCAGGAGGTCTTCCGGCGGGAACTGCCCCAGACCGATGAAGTCGTCCCTCTGCACACCCTGAACGCCCAGCAGCAGGAAGCCTATGCAGGTCTGTCCGATCTGCTGGACACGGGAACGCCCCAGGCGGCCCTCCTTTACGGGGTCACCGGCAGCGGCAAGACCCAGGTCTACCTCCACCTCATTCAGAAGGTCCTGGACCAGGGCAGAGGGGCCATCGTCATGGTACCCGAGATCGCCCTGACCCCCAGCCTGCTGCAGATCTTTATTTCCCACTTTGGCCAGAAGGTGGCTGTGCTCCACAGCTGTCTGTCCACTGGCCAGCGTTATGATGAATGGAAGCGTGTCCGGGAGGGCCTGGCCCCTGTGGTCATTGGCACCCGGTCCGCCGTCTTTGCCCCCCTGCCCGACTCGGGCCTTATCATCCTGGACGAGGAGCAGGAGGGGAGCTACCAGTCCGAGAGCATGGTCCGCTACCATGCCCGGGAGGTGGCGAAATACCGCTGTACCCAGCACAAGGGACTCCTCCTGCTGGGTTCGGCAACCCCCGGTGTGGACAGTCGGTATGCCGCCGAGATCGGCCAGTACCACCTGTTCACCCTGGAACACCGCTACAACGACCAGGCCATGCCTCCGGTCCACATTGTGGACATGAAGCCCGAGCTTCGCAAGGGGAACGACTCCGGCCTCTCTGGGTTCCTCCTGGAGGAACTGGAGGAGAACTTCCGGCGGGGAGAGCAGAGCATCCTCTTTCTCAACCGCCGGGGCAACAGCCGGATGGTGGCCTGCGGAGACTGTGGTCAGGTTCCTGCCTGTCCCCGGTGCTCCGTCCATCTTACCTACCACAGCGCCAATGGGCGGCTCATGTGCCACTACTGCGGCCATTCCGAGCCCCTGCCCGACCTGTGCCCCCAGTGCTATGGGCGGCTGCGGATGATCGGCATGGGAACCCAGAAGCTCCAGGAGGAACTCCAGGCCCGGTATCCGGACATGGAGATCATGCGGATGGATGCGGACACCATTTCCGCCACCCAGTCCCATGAGGTCCTGCTGGACCGATTCCGGAAGAAGAACATCCCCGTCCTGCTGGGCACCCAGATGGTGGCCAAGGGACTGGACTTTCCCAACGTGACCCTGGTGGGGGTGGTGGACGCTGACCTGTCCCTCTATGCGGACAACTACCGGGCCGCTGAGCGGACCTTTTCCCTGCTCACCCAGGTGGTGGGAAGGGCAGGCCGTGGAGACAAGCCCGGCCGGGCCGTTCTCCAGACCTGGACCCCCGACAATGACGTGATCACCCTGGCTGCCCACCAGGATTATGACGCCTTCTACGAAGGGGAGAGGGAGATGCGCAGACTTCTCCTGTTCCCGCCCTTCGTGGACCTGTTCCGGCTCACCGTCACGGGGCCGGAAGAAAACCAGGTCCTTCGCCTGTGCGCCGTCCTCCGCCGGAGTCTGGAGCCCTGGGTGAAGGCCAAACAGGACCAGGGCCAGACCATCCAGGTCCTGGGACCCGCCCCGGCAGGGGTTTTGAAAGTGAACAACCGTTACCGGTACTGCATCCTGCTCAAGGGCCGGAACGACAAGGATACCCGGGCCATTCTGGCCCAGCTGGTCAGGACGGCCCAGCAGGATAAGGTCAACCGAGGCCTGTCCGTTCTGATCGACGTAAACCCGATAGACTAATTACCCACCCCTACAGCGCACGACTGGACGATCACACTATGTAGGGAACGGTCTTGACCGTTCCGGCGTGGTGCGTAAACGGGCGGACTGGTCAAGACCAGTCCCTACATGGCGTGCTGACAGTACCTGCCTCCTTGATAGAGGAGGCGGAGGATTTAACAAATATATTCAAGAAAAGGAAGGAATTTTATCATGGTTAAGACTATTCTGCAGAAGGGCGACCCCGCTCTGACCAAGGTTTGCCGCCCCATCGAAAAGTTTGACGAAAAGCTCCACAACCTGCTGGACGACATGAAGGACACCCTCATCAAGTCCGGCGGCCTGGGTCTGGCTGCACCCCAGATCGGCATCCTGCGCCGTGTGGTCCTGGTGATGGACGACGATGAGCAGTATCTGGAGCTGGTGAACCCCGAGATCGTCAGCACCGAGGGCGAGCAGGAGGGCCTGGAGGGCTGCCTGTCCCTGGCCGGTATGTACGGTCTGGTGACCCGCCCCATGAAGGTGAAGCTGAAGGCCCAGGACCGCTACGGCAACCCCGTGGAGTACGAGCGCGAGGGCATCACCGCCCGCTGCTTCTGCCATGAGACCGACCACCTGGACGGCCACATGTACAATGAGCTGTGCGATGTTCTCATGACCGAGGCCGACATCGAGGCCATGCTCAGCCGCGGCGAGCTGGAGGTCGACGAAGACTGATGAAGATCCTGTTCATGGGCACCCCTGATTTTGCGGTGCCCTCCCTGCAGGCCCTCATTGAGGCCGGCCACGAGATCGTGGGCGTCTTCACCCAGCCTGACAAGCCCAAGAACCGGGGCATGAAGCTCCAGCCCACCCCCGTGAAGGTGGTGGCTCTGGAGCATGACATCCCCGTCTTCCAGCCCACCAAGCTCCGGGACGGCACCGCTCTGGAGACCATCCAGGGCCTGGCCCCCGAGCTGATCGTGGTGGCGGCCTACGGCCGGATCCTCCCCCAGGAGATCCTGGACTACCCCAAGCTGGGCTGCATCAACGTCCACTCCTCTCTGCTGCCCAAGTACCGGGGTTCCGCCCCCATCCACTGGGCCATCCTGAACGGTGATGCAGAGAGCGGCGTCACCATCATGCACATGGCTCTGGCTCTGGACGCCGGCGACATCATCTCCCAGGCGGTCACCCCCATCGACCCCGACGAGACCGTGGAGAGTCTCCACGACCGTCTGGCCGACATGGGCGCCAAGCTCCTGGTGGACACTGTGGTGGCCATTGGCGACGGCACCGCCACCCACACCCCCCAGCAGGAGGACCTGGTCACCCATGCCCCCATGCTCAGCCGTGCCCTGTCTCCCATGGACTTCACCCGTCCTGCCCGGGAGCTGCACAACCAGGTCCGTGGTCTCATCCCCTGGCCTGCTGCCGTCACTGAGCTGAACGGTACCCGCTGCAAGATCTTCTCCACCTCTGTGCTGGAGGAGACCACCGGTAAGGCACCCGGCGCCGTCATCGCCGCTGACAAGAAGGGTCTGAAGATGGCCTGCGGCGGCGGCACTGTCCTGCAGATCAACGAGCTCCAGGCCGACGGCGGCAAGCGCCTGAAGGCCGCCGACTACCTGCGGGGCCACCCCATTCCCGTTGAATAAGAAACTGTCCGAAAGGAGGGACGGATCATGTCCGCCAGAGAAGCGGCCCTGCTGACCTTAGTCGCCATGGAGCGACAGAAGGCATGGTCCAACGGACATCTGAAAAAAGTGATCCGGGACGAGGGCCTGGACCGGCGTGACGCCGCTCTGGCTACCCGTCTCTGCTTCGGTGTCCTGCAAAACCGGATGCTGCTGGACTACTACCTCCAGCAGTACTCCACCATGAAACTGTCCAAGATGGAGAGCAAGGTCCTGGCCAACCTGCGGCTGGGTCTGTACCAGATGCTCTTCATGACCAAGATCCCCACCAACGCTGCTGTCAGCGAGGCGGTGGAGCTGACCAAAAAGCACTGCAAGAACCAGAGAGCCAGCGGTATGGTCAACGGTATCCTGCGCAACATCGCCCGGAACCTGGATAATCTGCCCACTCTGGATCGGTCCAGCCGTGCCACCTACCTGTCCCTGCTCTACAGCCACCCCCAGTGGCTGGTGGAGGAGCTGGAAGGGCTGCTCCCGGAAGAGGAAGTGGAAGCCCTCCTGAAATGGGACAACGGGGAACCTCCCGTCACCGTCCAGGTGAACACCTGCCGTGCTACGGCCTCCCAGGTGATCGCCTCTCTGGAGGAGGAAGGGGTCACCGTCCAGCGGCACCCCTGGCTGCCTGACTGCCTGATCCTCTCTGCCACCGGCGATGTGGCCGAGCGGACGGCCTGGAAGGAGGGCCACATCTACGCCCAGGATCCCGCCGCCAAGCTGGCCGTCCTGGCTGCCGGGCTCACCCCCGGCCAGAAGGTCCTGGACGCCTGCGCCGCCCCCGGCGGCAAGTCCTTTGCCTCTGCCATCTGTATGGGGGACGAGGGCTCCATCACCTCCTGCGACCTGCACGCACACAAGAAGGGCCTCATTGAGGCCAGCGCCAGCCGTCTGGGCCTGACTGCCATCACCGCCCAGGTGGCCGACGGTAAGAAATTCAAAAAGAACTGGGCCGAAGCCTTCGACACGGTCATTGCTGACGTGCCCTGCTCCGGTCTGGGTGTCATCCGGAAGAAACCGGAGATCCGATACAAGACCCTGGAGGAGATCAGCGGTCTGCCCCAGATCCAGAAGGATATCCTGGACAACGTGGCAAACTACGTCCGCCCCGGCGGCGTCCTGCTCTACTCCACCTGTACCCTCCGGAAGGAGGAGAACGAGGAGGTGGCCCAGGCATTCCTGGCTGCCCACCCCCAGTTCAAGCTGGAAGCGTTCACCCTGCCCGGCCCCATCGGGGAAGTGGCAGAGGGTCAGTGTACCCTCTGGCCCCAGCGGGTAGAGACCGACGGCTTCTTCATCGCAAAATTCCGCAGAGAGGGGGAAGACCATGCCTGACCTGAAATCCATGACCCCCGAGGAGCTCACCGCCTGGTGTAAGGAACAGGGGATGCCTGCCTTCCGGGGCAAGCAGATCTTCCAGTGGTTCAGCCGTGGTATTTCCTCCGTGGAGGAGATGACCAACCTCCCCAAGGCTCTGCGGGAGAAGATCGCCCAGGAGGGACAGTTTTCCGCCCCTGTTGTGGAGAGAAAACAGGTCTCAAAACTGGACGGCACCATAAAATATCTCTGGAGGCTGTCCGACGGCAACTGCATTGAGACCGTTCTCATGCGGTACCGCCACGGCAACTCCGTCTGTATCTCCTCTCAGGTGGGCTGCGCTATGGGCTGTGCTTTCTGTGCCTCCACCCTGGGGGGCCGGGTCCGGAACCTGACGGCAGCCGAACTGCTGGACCAGGTGGTCTATACCCAGAAGGACTCGGGCTATCCCATCTCCAACATCGTCCTCATGGGCATCGGCGAACCCCTGGACAACTACGACAACGTCAAGCGGTTCCTGGAGCTGGTGAACCACCCCGACGGCATGAACATCGGCATGCGTCACATCTCCCTGTCCACCTGCGGCCTGGTGAAGGGCATTGACCGCCTGGCCGAGGAGGGCCTGCAGATCACCCTGTCGGTCTCCCTCCACGCCCCCGACGATGAGACCCGCACCAAGCTCATGCCCGTGAACAAGGCCCACAACGTGGAGGAACTCTTTGAGGCCTGCCGCCGGTACTTCAGGAAGACCGGCCGGCGCATCTCCTACGAGTACGCCATGATCGACGGCATGAACGACACCCCCTACCATGCCAACCTCCTGGGAGACTACCTGGAGGGGACCGTTGCCCACGTGAACCTCATCCCCCTGAACCACGTGGAGGAGAGCCCTTACAAGCCCAGCACGGCCAAGAACGTGGCCGCCTTCCAGAAGGCCCTGGAGAAGCGGGGGATCACCGCCACCGTCCGGCGGAGATTGGGCAGCGACATTGACGCCTCCTGCGGTCAGCTTCGCCGAAAGGCCATGAAGGCCAATCAGGCCCGCAGATGAGGGAAAGGAGTGATACCCATATGGTCGACTTATGGGGACTGACTGACAAAGGAATGGTCCGCCAGCAGAACCAGGATGCCTGTGCCTTCCAGCAGAAGGACGACTACGCCTGGGCTGTGGTGTGCGACGGTATGGGTGGTGCAGCGGCCGGAGACCTGGCCAGCACCATGGCCAGAGACCGGTATGAGAGCCATATGGTCTGTCTGGAGGATCCCTCCCTCTACGCCGAGGAAGAGGAACTGATGGTCCAGGCCGCCCAGGCAGCCAACCGGGC
>JAFXCU010000072.1 GCA_017521345.1 Ruminiclostridium sp.
ACCGTGCCCATCCAGGGCGGCGGGCTTTTCCTGCTGGAATGGGACAACAGCCAGCGCACCCACAGGACGGTGGGTGAACTGGCGGTGAGTGTGCTTCACCCCAAGCAGGTCATTCCCCAGGACGGGGTATACACAGGGGTGGAGGACATGGACTACATCCTCCTGAAGGTTCCCCAAACCAAGGGCTACATCCAGCGGCGGTACGGGGTGACGGTGGAGGATGAGCGGGAGGAGGAGCCGGAGATGAAGGGCTCCGAGGGCCAGAGCGCATCCGAGGACATGGTGACCCAGTACATCGCCTACTATCGCAATGACCAGGGAGGCATCGGCCTGTACAGCTGGGTGGGAGACACCCCCCTGGAGGACCTGGAGGACTACCAGGCCAGAAGACTGCGCTGGTGCCGTCAGTGCGGCGCCCAGGAACCTCTGGAGGCAGAGCCTGTATCGGTTCCCAGCCTGGACGGCACCCTGCCGGGACTGCCCCCTATGCCCCAGGAGGAGACCAAATGGGACCGGACAGAGCCGGAGACCAAGCCGGGCCGCCGCAGGGCCTGTCCCTACTGCGGAAGCACCGCCTGGACGGACAGCACCGAGGACTACGAGGAGCTCTCCTACCCGGTCAAGCGGAGTGACGGGACCACCGTGGGCGGGATGGTGGAGGAAGCTGTGGTGAGCGACACCGAGCGGGACCTCATGGGTCTGCCGGTGGTGCACTACACCATGGTTCCCACCAAAGTGCCCTACTACAAGCCGGATATCTACCCGCTGATCCTCCAGAAGAACGTGAGCGTCTACGGACGATTCCTGGGGGACAGCGACATCGACAAGATCACAGACCAGCAGAACACCACCAACCGCATTGAGACCACCATTGCGGAAAAGCTCCTGGCAGGGGGGAGCTACATCACCCTGCCGGACCTGGCCAGCATCCAGACCGGCCCGGGCAACATGCGGGTCATCCGCCCTGGAAACGCCGCAGATAAGAACCTCATCGGGGTCTACGACCTGGAGGGGAACATCGAGCAGGACCTGGCCTACCTGGCCCAGGTGTATGAGGAGGCCAGGCAGGTCATCGGCATCACCGACAGTTACCTGGGAAGAAAGGATACCACTGCCACCAGCGGCAAAGCCAAGGAGTTTTCCGCCGCCCAGGCCGCCGGACGGATGGAGAGCAAGCGGGTGATGAAGAAGGCGGCCTATGCCACCCTCTTTGAGGCCATGTTCAAGTTCATGCTGGCCTATGCGGACGAGCCGAGACCGGTGCTGGGCACCGATCTGCAGGGGAACACCAAGTACGAGGAATTCAACCGCTGGGACTTCCTGGAGCAGGACGAGGCGGGAGACTGGTACTGGAATGACGACTTCCTCTTCTCCTGCGACACCAGCGCACCCCTGGCCAACAACCGGGAGGCTATGTGGCAGGAGAC
Organism: Ruminiclostridium sp.; assembly: GCA_017521345.1. The sequence continues at coordinate 1,428 of JAFXCU010000072.1, forward strand.
CCGGATGAACCTGCAGACGGGGGCCTTCGGCGACCCGAAAAGCCTGTCTACCCTCATCCTCTTCTGGGGGAAAATGGAGAAGCTCCACTATCCCGGAGCGGCAGAGACCAAAGGATACCTGGAGGAAGAGGCGAGAAAACAGCAGCTGGCTATGGGCGGAGGCACCATAGATCCCAGAGGGCCCATGGTTCCCCCGCTGGCCCCCTCCGGCGGGTTGACCCGTGCGCCCCAGGGGGCACACTCTCAACCCGAGAAGAGTTTTTGACCCGGCAGAGCCGGGACAAAAACGGATTTGATTTTGCATCGCTTTTCGAGCGGGACAGGAAAGGAGGTGAGACCATGGCAAAGCAGAACGGAAAGCCCACCTACGCGGGTCGTATCCAGAACGCCGGCGCCCAGAAGGTGACCGCTCCTTTCGCAGGAGGGAACAAGAAGGGCACCGCCACTGTGAAGACCGGTGAGGACTTAAGAAAACCTTAACGGCATCGTGTCAATGAAAGGAGAAGATCTATGCCGCCTGAAGAGATCAATTACGGCACCCTGTTTGGGGTGGAAATGGAAGGGTCTGCCCCTCAGCCGGAGGGACCGGAAGAAGGGGAGACCCAGGAAGTGACAGAGCAGGTAGGGGTCATCGGACCCGAATCTGCTTCTGTAGAGACAGAATCTCAGGAAGAAGCTCCCAGTGAAGAACAGGGGACAGGGGCGGGAGCACCGCCCCCTCCGGCACCGGCTCCCGCCCCTACTGCCCAGCAGAGAGAGGAGGGCCTGGAACGGGCCAGGGCAGCTGCCAAGGCTGCCATTGACAACGCATTCAAGAATTGCGGTCTGGTAAACCCCTACACCCAGGAGCCCATCACCAGCAAGGAGCAGTACGATGCCTACCGCCAGCGGTATGAGCAGGACCAGCGGGCCCAGATGCTTCAGAAAAGCGGCCTGACCGAAGAGGAGTTTAAGCACTTTGTGGAGAATCTCCCGGAGGTGCGCCAGGCAAAGGAAGAGACCGAGCGGGCCAGACGGATCCAGAAGGAGGCCACACTGGAACGGGCCAAGGCCGTGGCAGAACAGCAGGTGAAGGAGATCTCCAGGCTGGATCCCTCCATCAAAACCATGGACGACCTGGCCAAGATGGAGAACTACCCTGCCTTCTACGAAAAGGTAAAGGGGGGAGCCAGCCTGGTGGATGCCTTCAAGCTGGTGAATTTCGACCGTCTCACCGGCCAGGCTGCCGCAGCTGCCGGGCAGGCGGCCCGGAACGCCGCCAAGGGAAAGGCCCATTTGGACCAGACCCAGAGCCGGGGCAAGGGTGCCGCTCCCGTGCCGGCAGAAGTCCGGGAGATGTACCGGATGATGAACCCGGATGCAACGGAGGAAGAGATCAGCCGGCACTACAATAGAGGGCGGAAATGACCCCTCATCCGACCCGGCTGCGCCGGGCCACCTTCTCCCCAGGGAGAAGGCTTTAGAAGCGTGAAAGGAGACAACGAAATGGCATTTAAGATCCACAGCACCGATGACGGAAGGGTGCCGGGCCTGGAGTACCTGCCCTGCGCCGCCATGACCCCCAAGGTGGGCATGGCCCTCACCCAGACGGGCGGGGTCCTGACCTCTGCCGCAGGAACCACTGCCCCTACCTACATCTGTATGTGCGAGCGGGAGACCCCCGTGGAGTCCGGGACCATCATTCCCGTGGTCCGGGTGGGTAAGGACATGGTCTTTGAGACCAGCTTTTCCGCCGCCGCCACCAGCGTCAAGCTGGGCAGCAAGGTGACCCTGGCTTCCGGCGGCCTGCAGGTGACCGCCACCACCACCGACGGCGTTGCCGAAGTGGTGTACATGGACGGCACGGCCAGCGGCAGCATGTGTAGGGTCAGGTTCTGAGACCTGAACTAAGTGTGAAAGGAGATAAGACGAACAATGGCAAACATTACCTTTACCGAAGGCAGCGGCCTGCAGGACAGCATCTTCGGCAAGAGCCAGGAACCCATCAAGATGTTCCTGGAGAAGAGAGCCGAGGCCTTTGAGCAGGCATCCATGCTGCCGGAGCTGTTCTTCATGGGCACCAGCAAGCACTGGAGCGAGAAGTTTACCTCCATGACCGCCATGGAAGGCTTCCAGCCTGTGGGTGAGAACGGCGAGTATCCTGCAGACGGCATGCAGGAGGGCTACTCCAAGGTCCTGGAACACATGACCTGGAAGGACTCCTTCGCCATCTCCCGTGAGATCATGGACGACGGCAAGCTCATGGACCTGAAGAAGAAGCCCGCCGCCTTCATTGCCGGCTACCACCGGACCCGTGAGAAGTTCGGCGCGGCCCTGTACGGCGCGGCCATTGCTGGCCAGAGCAAGCTCACCTTTGGTGGCAGAACCTTTGACGCCACCGCCGCCGACGGCATGACCCTGTTCCACGGCGCGCACCCCAGCAAGCTGGACAAGGGGACCCAGGCCAACCTGTTCAGCGATCCCTTCTCCAACGACGCCCTGGCGGCTATGGAGAGCGCCATGCAGGACTTCCGGGGTGATGCAGGGGAGGTGCTGACCGTGGCACCCAACACCATCCTGCTGCCCAACGACTACGTTCTGAAGCGGGATGTGTTCGCCGCCATCGGCGCAGACAAGGACCCTGCCACCGCCAACAACGGGTTCAACTACAACTTCGGCCGGTGGAACGTGATCATCTGGCCCTACCTGAACCAGTTCCTGGCCAAGGGACTGAAGCCCTGGGTGCTGGTGGACAGCCTCTACAACCAGGAGGCAGGGGGCGCCGTGTGGCTGGACCGTGTCCAGCTGGAGGTCAGAAGCGAGCTGGAGAAGAACGACGCCAACAACTGGAAGGGCTATGCCCGCTTTACCGCCGGGTTCAACGACTGGCGTTTCGCCGCTGTGGGCGGCATGGCAGGCGGCGCAGCCCTCATTGAGGAGTAAGGGATGAACAAGAGACCGGTATCCTACCTGCAGACGGATGCCCGGTGGGGGTGGAATGACTACTCCGCCCAGGGGGAAACCACCACCATCCGGGCCTCCGGCTGTGGTCCAACGGCCATGGCGATGGTATTGGCCACCTGGCGGGACCCTGCTGTGACCCCGGCAACGGAGTGTGCCTGGGCATTGAAGCACGGCTACAAGGCACCCCGTCAGGGGACCTACTACGGCTACTTTGAACCTGCCGGGGCGCGGTACGGCCTCCGGGTGACCAGGCTGAACTACAGTAACATCTACGGCAATTCCAAGACCGCCTACCACGCCCAGGCCAGGGACGCCCTGGACCGGGGCGACCTGGTGATCGCCTGCATGGGCAAGGGCAACTGGACCAGCTCTGGCCACTATGTGCTGGTGTGGAAGGTGGAGGGGGACGTGGTGTACATCAACGACCCGGCCTCCACCAAGAAGAGCCGGACGGAGGGGAGCTACACC
>JAFXCU010000073.1 GCA_017521345.1 Ruminiclostridium sp.
GTAGAGCATGGTCCGCAGGAAGGCGCACCAGGTGGACTTGCCCTTTCCGTTGGGCAGAGTGATGAGGGTGAGGCCCGGGTCGAAGGTCAGGGTCTCGTTATCCAGACAGCCGAAGGTGGCGGTGAGCTGCAGCAGTTTCATTTGGGTTCCTCCCTTCCTTCCAGGGCGGCCAGGCCGAAGCGAAGGGCTCGCTCCAGGAAACGTTTCTCCTCAGGGGCGGCCTCCTCCATCCGCTGGGCCATGGTCCGCAGGAAGAGGCCGGTGAGGGTGTCCTCCTCCTTCCGGGCCCACAGGGCCTGGGGGAGGAAGGTCTCGTCCTTCAGGGTCACGTGGTAGGCCTGGGAGGCCGCCAGGGCGGCGAGGGCGGCCAGATCCAAGGACTCCTGCCGTTCTCCTGTGAGGCAGATCCGCAGGATGTCCTGGGGGTCTGCCTGGGTCAGAAAAGCCCGGAGGGCCTGGTCAGGGTCCTGTCCGGTGATGTCCAGGTCCACCTGGCGATACCGGCGGTGGGCCAGGGGAAGGAAGTCCAGCTGGCAGCGGGTGCCGTCGGTCTGGCCTAAGTAGATGCCCTTTTCGCCGGTCTCGTCAAAGCCTCTGCCCTCAGGGCAGCCCGGCCAAGCGTACTGGGTGCTGCCGCTGCGAAGAAGGCCGCTGGCAGTGTGGATGTGGCCCAGGGCCAGGTAGTCCAGGCCGCTGCGGGCGATCTCCTCCTGGGTGATGGGGCCGTATCGGCTGAAGGGGGTGGAGGTGTCCCCGTGGAAGCAGCCGAAGGACACCAGGCCCTCCTCCCTTGCCTGGAGGTCCAGGAGAGGGCTGTCCACCCGGTGGGGGGAGAGGAAGGCGCTGCCGTAGACCACCGCCCCCAGGTGGGGGAGCTCCACCCGCTCCGGATAGGGAGAGGAGAAGATGTGGACGTGGCTGGGCCAGGTGAGACGGGCGTAGGGAGAGGCCGCCGTGTAGGGGTCGTGGTTGCCGGGGGCAATGAAGACCTGGGCGTCCACCTCTTCCAGGGTGTCGTGGAGAAGCTCCAGGGTCTCGGGACGGACCCGCTGGCTGTCAAAGAGGTCCCCGGCCAGGAAGATGAGCTGGGCCTGGGTCTCTTTGGCGGTGTGGGCCAGACGGGTCAGGAGCTGGCGCTGCTCCTGCCGCCGTTCCGCCGCCTGGTCCGGAGACAGGGAGCGGAAGGGGGAGTCCAGATGAAAATCTGCGCCGTGGAGAAAGGTGAGCATAGAAACCTCCCTTCGGGGGTCATTCGGTCACGTCGCAGCGGGTCACGCTGACGCAGCGACGGGTGGCGGTGTCGATGGTGAAGAGGACGGCGTTGAGCTTGCCCGGGCCCTTGGCGGCCTCGTACCGCCGGGGGAGCTGGCCCAGGAACCGGGCGATGGAGTTTTCCGGCACCACGCCCAGGATGGACTGGGCGGGACCGGTCATGCCCAGGTCGGAGATGAAGCCGGTGCCCTTGGGGAGGACCTGGCCGTCGGCGGTAGGCACGTGGGTGTGGGTCCCCCACACCGCCTGGACCCGTCCGTCCAGATACCAGCCCATGGCCCCCTTCTCGCTGGTGGCCTCGGCGTGGAAGTCCACCAGGACCACGTCGGCCTGGGCCCCTTCCTCCTTCAGGATCTGGTCGGCCAGGGTGAAGGGGGAGGACAGGTGGCAGTCCAGCTCGAACCGGCCCATGAGGTTCAGGACCCCGATCCGCAGACCCTGGGGGCCGTCGTAGAGGCCAAAGCCCCGGCCGGGGAGGTTGGGGGCGTAGTTGGCGGGCCGGAGGATGTAGGGGTTGTCCTCCAGGTAGTCGGTGATCTGGAGCTTACCCCAGGTGTGGTTGCCCAGGGTGATGACGTCGGCGCCGGCGTCGAAGATCTCCTCTGCATGGCGGGGGAGCAGACCGATGCCGGCGGCATTCTCTCCGTTGACCACGGTGAAGTGGACGTTGTGTTTCTTTTTCAGGGAACGCAGGTGGCGGTGGAGGCAGTCCAGACCGACTTCGGAGGCCACGTCACCCACGGCAAGAACATTCAGTAACATAGGATATCCCTCCTGGGAATAGGATGCTTCTATTATATTCGATTTCATAGGGAACGGGAAGGAAAACCCGAATCATTTACAAAAAATTTGAAAACGTACTATGTGAGGGAATGAACAGCCTCCCTCTGACGAGGGAGGTGGCTCGCCGTTAGGCGAGACGGAGGGAGAGATACTGTGACGTGGAGGGCTGCAGGATCCTTTCACTTTCGTTATCTCTCCCTCAGTCACCTTCGGTGACAGCTCCCTCGTCAGAGGGAGCCAGGGTAAAAAAGCACCCCTCGGAGAAATCCGAAGGGTGCTCTCGTGCTCTTTTGGGTTTTTACTTGGCGTATTCCACGATCTTGACTTCCCGCAGCAGATGCACTTTGATCTGGCCGGGGTACTCCAGCTCGTTTTCGATACGCTTTGCGATATCCCGGGCCAGCAGGATCATTTCGTCCTCGCTGACCACCTCGGGCTTGACGATGATGCGGACCTCACGGCCGGCCTGGATGGCATAGGACTTATCCACACCACGGAAGGAGGAGGTGACTTCCTCCAGCTTTTCCAGTCGCTTGATGTAGTTTTCCAGGTTCTCGCGTCGGGCGCCGGGTCGGGCGGCGGAGATGGCATCGGCGGCCTGGACCAGGCAGGCGATGACGGTCTGGGGTTCTACGTCGTTGTGGTGGGCGTGGATGGCATGGACCACGTCCTTGCTCTCCTTATACTTCCGGGCCAGCTCCACGCCGATGGTGACGTGGGAGCCTTCCACCTCGTGGTCCACAGCCTTGCCCAGGTCGTGGAGCAGGCCGGCCCGCTTGGCGGTGGCCACATCCTCGCCGATCTCGGCAGCCATGAGGCCGGCCAGCTGGGCCACCTCGATGGAGTGGTTGTAGACGTTCTGTCCGTAACTGGTGCGGTACTTCATGCGGCCGATGAGCTTGATGAGCTCGGGGTGCAGGCCCATGACGTTGGTCTCCAGCACAGCGCGCTCGCCTTCTGCCTTGATGGTGGCGTCCACCTCACGCTTGGCGATCTCCACCATTTCCTCAATGCGGGCGGGGTGGATGCGGCCGTCCAGGATGAGCTTCTCCAGTGCCAGCCGGGCGATTTCGCGGCGGACGGGGTCGAAGCAGGAGACGGTGATGGCTTCGGGGGTATCGTCGATGATCAGGTCCACGCCGGTGAGGGTCTCCAGGGTGCGGATGTTGCGGCCCTCACGGCCAATGATACGGCCCTTCATCTCGTCGTTGGGCAGGGGCACCACGGAAACGGTGGCCTCGGCCACGTGGTCGGCGGCGCAGCGCTGGATGGCCAGGCCGACGATCTCCTTGGCCTTCATGTCGGCCTCTTCCTTGAAGCGGGCTTCGATCTCCTTGATCTTCATGGCCGCCTCGTGGGTGACCTCGGTCTCCAGTTTGGCGATCAGGTAGGCCTTGGCCTCCTCAGCGGTGTAGCCGGAGATCCGTTCCAGTGTCTCCATCTGTTCTGCCTGGAGCTTGGCCACCTTGGCTCTGGATTCCTCCAGGTTTGCCAGGCGGGCGTTGTAGGATTCCTCCTTGCGCTCCACGTTCTCCAGCTTGCGTTCCAGAGTTTCCTCCTTCTGCTGGAGACGGCGTTCCTGCTCCTGCTGTTCGGAGCGTCGTTCTTTGACTTCGCGTTCAAAGTTGGTTCGTTCAGCAAGGATCTCTTCCTTGGCCTCGACCAGGGCTTCCCGCTTTTTGCTTTCAGCGCCTTTGATGGCCTCGTTGATGATCCGCTTGGCCTCCTCCTCAGCGCTTATGATTTCTTTTTCCGCAACCTTCTTGCGGTAGAGCACGCCCGAGGGGATACCTATCACAAGCGCGACCACGAATGCGATCACGCCGGTCAGGATATAGGGCAGCATAGTGTCGGGACACACCTCCATTTCTGTAAAATTTCGCATAAAATCGCGGGCACTTTACGCCGGGAAGA
>JAFXCU010000074.1 GCA_017521345.1 Ruminiclostridium sp.
CATGACCCTTGCCCAGCTCGGTGATTTCCTCGCGCAGGTGGTAGGCGGCATCAACAACCGCACCGACCACCAGCTGGAGGGCTGGGCTCATGGGCTGGACCGTGGGCGCTGTCACCGAGAAGAAGAAATCTTTCCCCCGGTATATTCTGGCCCTGGCTCTGGCCTGCGTCATCAAGATCGTGGGCTACTACATCGCCGAGGCCATCATTTACGGCAACTGGATCATCCCCGTTTCCTCCATCCCCGGAAACCTGGTTCAGATCGGCGTGGCTGCCGTCATCGTCCTCATCGTCATTGAGCCCCTCCGGGCGGCCGCCCAGCGCACCATTCTGAAGCACTGACAAGACATACTTGACAGGAGATAATGCAGATTTGCAGGGGTTTTCCGGGAAAACCCCTGCTTTCTGCAAGTTTTGTGAAAGAAGCCTTCAAAACCATTCAAAAAAGCACTGGTTTTGTGGGATGACGCAAATTTTACGGGGAGAATTTCAAAAAACTTGTTGCATTTAGAAGATGGGCGTGCTATACTTTTCATGCAATGGGACGATATGCCGTTGTCCCCTTGCGCAGTTTTTCCTGTATTTTCGCCTGTGGAGTGCAGGTAAAAATAATATTTCAATGTGAAGGAGCAGATTACAATGAATGCTTATATTGAACGCGTTATTGCTAACGTGAAGGCAAAGCACGGCAACGAGCCCGAGTTCGTGCAGACCGTCGAAGAAGTTCTGAGCTCTCTGGACCCCATCGTCGAGGCTCATCCCGAATATGAAAAGGTTGACCTGCTGGGCCGTATGGTCGAGCCCGAGCGTATGTTCACCTTCCGTGTTGTCTGGACCGACGACGCTGGCCAGGCTCACACCAACATCGGCTATCGCTGCCAGTTCAACGGCGCTATCGGCCCCTACAAGGGCGGCCTGCGCTTCCAGCCCAACGTTTACTCCGGCATCATCAAGTTCCTGGGCTTCGAGCAGATCTTCAAGAACTCCCTGACCGGTCTGCCCATCGGCGGCGGCAAGGGCGGCGCTGACTTCGATCCCTCCGGCAAGTCCGACGCTGAGATCATGCGCTTCTGCCAGAGCTTCATGACTGCTCTGTATCGTTACATCGGTCCCGACATCGACGTTCCCGCTGGTGACATGGGCGTTGGCGGCCGCGAGATCGGCTACCTGTATGGCCAGTATCGCCGCCTGAAGGGCGTTTGGGAGAACGGCGTTCTGACCGGTAAGGGCCTGTCCTACGGCGGCTCCCTGGCTCGTCCCGAGGCTACCGGTTACGGTGCTGTCTACTACACCGTCGAAGTTCTGAAGCACGAAGGCGAGTCCATCGAGGGCAAGACCATCGCAGCTGCTGGCTTCGGTAACGTTACCTGGGGCATCTGCAAGAAGGCTATGCACCTGGGCGCTAAGGTCATCACCCTGTCCGGCCCCGACGGCTACGTCTACGATCCCGAAGGCGTCTGCACCGAAGAGAAGGTCGACTACCTGCTGGAGATGCGTTCCTCCGGCCGTAACAAGGTTCAGGACTATGCTGACAAGTTCGGCGTTGAGTTCTTCCCCGGCCAGAAGCCCTGGGGCGTGAAGGCTGACATCATCATGCCCTCCGCTATGCAGAACGACGTCAACATGGAGCAGGCTGAGAAGATCGCTGCTTGCGGCGCTAAGTACTACATCGAGGTCGCTAACATGCCCACCACCAACGACGCTCTGGCTTACCTGATGGCACAGCCCGGCATGATCGTTGCTCCCTCCAAGGCTGTTAACGCTGGCGGCGTTGGCGTTTCCGCAATGGAAATGTCCCAGAACTCCGAGCGTCTGTCCTGGACCGAGGAAGAGGTTGATGCACAGCTGCAGAAGATGATGATCAACATCCACAAGGTCTCCGCAGAGGCTGCTGAGCAGTATGGCCTGGGCTACAACCTGGTCGCTGGCGCTAACCTGGCTGGCTTCAAGAAGGTTGCTGAGGCTATGATGGAGCAGGGCATCTTCTAATTAAAGATTGTCACTCCCAATCTGTTTCAATAACGCGTAATGCGAAAGGACCCGGTCTTTGGACCGGGTCCTTTTTTATAGACTTGAGGGAGCCGCCGGGCTCCCTCAAGTATTTTTTCGGCCTGCGGCAGCGCACGGGCCAGAGGCCCGCACGTTTGCAGGCCGAGAAGTGTTTTTTCGGGGCACATGTCCCCAAAAAAACACATTGTAATTTATTCCGACTTCTGCAGAAGTCGGAATTCTGCGAAGCTTTTTCCGCCTTTGCACAAAAACAGCCTGGGAAAAAGTTTGGGAAATGGGGGAAAATCCGATGACTTTCCAAGGGTTTTATGGTAAACTAAAAAAGTCTATACCCAAATATCACGATTATTCCAAATCGTAATCATACCAAAAACCAAGGGAAAGGAAATCAAAACCATGACTGAATTCAAGGGAAGCAGCAATTACGTGGTCTCCTCCGACCTGCTGCGCATCGTCAACATCGCCATCGCCCTGGAAAAGCCCCTGCTCATCAAGGGTGAGCCCGGCACCGGCAAGACCCAGCTGGCCCAGGCCATCAGCGAGGCTCTGGACAAGGAGCTCATCATCTGGAACATCAAGTCCACCACCAAGGCCCAGGACGGCCTGTATGTCTACGACACCGTTCAGCGTCTGTACGACAGCCAGTTCGGCGGCGAAGGCGTGGACGACATCAAGAAGTATATTAAGCTGGGCAAGCTGGGCGAGGCCTTCTCTGCCGACAAGCAGGTGGTCCTGCTCATCGACGAGATCGACAAGGCCGACCTGGAGTTCCCCAACGACCTGCTGTGGGAGCTGGACAAGATGGAGTTCTACATCCCCGAGACCAAGGAGACCATCTCTGCCAAGCAGCGCCCCATCGTCATCATCACCTCCAACGCCGAAAAGGAACTGCCCGACGCCTTCCTGCGCCGCTGCATCTTCCACTATATCGCCTTCCCCAACCAGGCCATGATGACCGACATTGTCCACGCTCACTACGACAACATCGAGGACAACCTGCTGGAGATGGCCATGCGGGCCTTCTACCAGGTCCGTGACCTGCCCACCGTGGCAAAGAAGCCCTCCACCTCCGAGCTGCTGGACTGGCTCCAGGCCCTCCGCCTGGGCGGCGTGGACCCCAACAAGATCGAAGAGGAGCTGCCCTACGCCGGCATCCTGCTGAAGAAGACCGAGGACCTGACCGCCGTGAAGAACGCCAAGAACCGGGTGAAGAACGGCTACCGCTGGTAAAATCAAAGGAGGGACACCGTGTTTACCGATTTATTCTACCTCTTGCGTGCACGGGGTCTGAAGGTGTCCATGAACGAGTGGCTCTCTCTCATGGAGGCTCTGGAGCGGGGACTCTGCCGCAACAGCCTTCTGGAGTTCTACTACGTCAGCCGGGCCATCCTGGTGAAGACCGAGGCGGACTTTGACAAGTTCGACGAGATCTTCCTGGAGTACTTTGACCGGGTCCAGCACATCGAGGACGTGTCCGACGAGCTGATGGATTGGCTCCACGACCCCAAGAACATGAAGAAATACGACAAGGACGAGGTGGACGCCCGCACCACCTACGACCTGGAAAAGCTCCGGCAGATGCTGGAGGAACGCCTGCAGGAGCAGCACGAGCGCCACGACGGCGGCCAGTACTGGATCGGCACCGGCGGCACCTCCACCATGGGCCACTCCGGCTATGCCGCCACGGGCATTCGTGTGGGCGGCGAGAGCCGGCACCGGCACGCCCTCCAGGTGGCCGGTGAGCGTGAGTTCAAGGACTTCCGCGAGGACAACGTCCTGGACCAGCGGTCCTTCCAGCTGGCCTTCCGCCGCCTGCGCCAGATGACCACCCGTCAGGACGGCCCCATGGACGTGCTGAACCTGGACCGGACCATCAGCGAGACCTGCAACAACGCAGGCTACCTGAGCCTGGAGTTCGACCGCCCCCGTGTCAACGACATGAAGGTCATGGTCCTTTTCGACTCCGGCGGCTCCATGACCCCCTACGCCCGCCTGTGCAGCCAGCTCTTCCAGGCGGTCAACCGTGCCAACAACTTCAAGGATCTGAAGATCTTCTACTTCCATAACATCTGGTACTCCGAGCTGTACACCGACCCCCGCTGCTCCTATGGACAGTCTGTCCAGACCCAGTGGGTCATCAACAACCTCAGCCGGGAGTACAAGGTCATCGTGGTGGGTGACGCCTCCATGGCTCCCTCCGAGATGACCTGGGTGGGCGGCAGCAGCTGGTACAACCGGTACAACCAGGAGACCGGTCTCACCTGGCTCAACCGCCTCCACAGCCGCTTCGAGAAGATGGTGTGGTTCAACCCCATCCCCGAGGCCATGTGGGAGTACGACTACGGCTATCAGACCATTGAGATGATCCGCAACACGGTGGATATGTATCAGCTCACCGTGGAGGGTCTGGGCCGGGGCCTGAAAAAGCTGGTCTCTGCCCGCTGAGAAACGACCCCAAAACCGGCCGTAAAACGGCCGGTTTTATCTTGCAGAAAAGGAGGAACCCCATTGATCAAAGCCATCTTTCTGGACTACACCGGCACCATTCTCCGGGAGGATTGCTGGCAGATGAAGGAGGTCCAGCGGCGGGTGTGCGCCGCCAGCACCTGCCAGGATGAGGACCAGCTCCTGGCCCGGTTCCATGCCCATCTGAAGGACTGGGAGGCCCAAAGTGTGGGCCCCACCTACCGGGATGCCGACGAGGTGGTCACCTGTACCTTCCGGAGCCTGGGGGAGGAGATCTCCATGACCGAGGACATCCCCTCTCTCATGAAGCTCATGCGGTCCTTCTGGGCCGACGGTGCCTTTTTCCCGGACGTGGCCCCCTTTTTCGCCCTGTGCTCCCTGCCCATTTATGTTATCAGCAACAATGGAGAGGGCTATGTGGCCCGGGCCATGGCCAAGCACGGCTTAAACCCTGCCGGATTGGTCTGTGCCGACCACGTCCGGGCCTACAAGCCGGCCAGAGCCCTCTTTGAACGGGCCCTGGCGGTCAGCGGCTGCCGTCCGGA
>JAFXCU010000075.1 GCA_017521345.1 Ruminiclostridium sp.
AGTCATGGGCAGGGCCAAACGGTCCGCCCCCTCCTGGGTGAACCCCGTGACCCACACCAGGTACTCCTTCTCCACCTCATGGCGGGGGTGGATGAGGGTGTTGGTCAGCTCCCCGTCATCGGTGAGCAGGAGGAGGCCTTCCGAGTCCATGTCCAGGCGGCCCACCGGCCAGACCCGGACAGGACAGTCCTTCACCAGGTCGGCCACGTTCTTGCGCCCCTTCTCGTCGGAGAGGGTGGTCACCACCCCCCGGGGCTTGTAGAGCATGAGGACGGTGCGGCTCCCGGGTCGGAGGACCTCCTTGCCGTCCAGAGCCACCACGTCCTTCTCCGGGTCGGCCCGGTCCCCCAGGGAGGCAGTCTCCCCGTTGACGGTGACCCGCCCGGCGGTGATATATTCCTCTGCCTTGCGGCGGGAGCAGATGCCCGCCGCAGAGAGGATCTTTTGCAGACGATCTTCCATAGCCGTCTCCTTTATCTCTGTTTTACGTCTCCCCTGCCAGCTTTTTCAGAAAGCCCAGGGGACTGTGAGGGGAATCCGAACTCACCACATCCCGGGATGCGGAGGTCCCCCACACCAGGTAGGTCCGGCCCAGCTGCCGGTCTCCCAGCCAGGCCGTGACGGACCCGGCGATCTCTCCCGCGTTCACGGGAGCCTGGACGGAATCAGGCAGGTCCACTTTCAGGGCGACCTCCTCCCCCTCCCGGAGGGGGTAGGCCAGGGTCTCACGGGCGGTCACGGGCACCCGACGCAGAAGGCTTCCCTCCACCGGGATCTGGCCCAGGACCTGTCCCTCCTCCGCCAGCACCTGCCGGGGCCAGGTGTCGAAGCCGTAGTCCAGCAGGGCGGTGTGGTCGGCCCAGTCGTTGCCGTCGTCCAGGGTGACGCAGATGAGGGTCTGGCCCTCCCGCTGGGCACTGGAGACCAACGTCCGCCCGGCCTGACGGGTGTAGCCCGTCTTCATACCGGTGCAGCCGGGGTACTGCCACAGGAGCTTGTTGTGGTTGGTAAAGCTCCGCCCCTCCAGGGTGATGGACCGGGTGGCCAGGATGGGGGCCACGGTGTCATTTTCCAGGCAGGCCCGGCCCAGCCTGGCCATGTCCAGGGCGGTGGAGCAGTGGTTCTCGTCCCCCAGTCCATTGGGGTCGGAGAAATGGGTCCCGGTCATGCCCAGGTCCGCCGCCCGCTGGTTCATCCAGGAAACGAAGGTTTCGGTGTCCCCGGCGCAGATCTCTGCCAGGGCCACGGCGGCGTCGTTGCCGGACTGGAGGAGAAGACCGTAGAGAAGGGTCTCACAGGTGAGCTCCTCCCCTGGCTTTAAATAGAGGGAAGTCCCCTCGATCCCCGTCCAGTTGGGCCGGATGGTGACGGTCCGGGACAGGTCCCCATTCAAATGCTCCGCCGCCACCAGGGCGGTCATAAGCTTGGTGATGCTGGCGATGGCCCGGGGCTCGTTGGCGTTATGGGAAAACAGGATGCGCCCGCTCTCCCCGTCCATCAAAAGGGCGGAGGCCGCGGAAACCGCCGGAACCTCCGCCGCTAGGGTCTGGGTGGTGAGCCCCGGGAAAAGGGCGCAGAGCACCCCCAGGGCTGCAAAAATTTTCTTCACAGGCATTCCTCCATACCAAAAGAATCTCTTTTAGTATGGACAAATGTTTACAGGGTATCCGCAGACTTTCCCTTCTTCTTGTCCATGAACTCGCTGATCTTGTCCAGGATGTCGGGGATCATCTCCACGGCACGGTCCACGCTGCCCTCCACAGGGGTGGCCATGGGCAGGACCCGGACGTTGGTGCCCACCACGGACAGGAAGCACACGGGGGTGATCTTCACGCCGGCACCGCCGCCGCCCCCGAAGGAGTTGCCTTTGGCGGCGTCAGCCTTGCCGGGGAACTCGGAGCCGCCGGTGCCGAAGCCGAAGGAGATCTTGGAGATGGGAATGAGGGTGACCTCCCCCACCAGAATGGGCTCACCCACGACGGTGTTGGCATCTACGGTGTCCCGGATCTGCTGGATGGTGGTGGCGAGCATGTCATTCAACGGACGATTGTTTTCCATGGTTGGCTTCCCCTTTCTTCTGTAGAGCCCCGGTTTTTTCCTGAGGCGGGATGATGGTTTTTCTATGGCGCCACAGGACCTTGCCTGCCCCCACACCGGTGCGCAGACCGATGCCCAAAATCTGGGCCAGGGTCAGGGAGAGTCCCGCCCGGATGTACACCCGGGGCTTTTCCTCCAGGAAGTCCACATACACGGCCACCTGGCGGTTTTTGATGATGAAATTTGCTTCCAGGAAGGACAGGAGGGCTTCGGCCGCCGCCCAGGCGTAGCCGTAACGGATGCCCGTGTCGGCGGGGTCCTCCTGGGCCCAGGTGACGTCGATGGTCAAATCGTCGATCCTGAGCTTGTGCTTAAAGGCTCCCGCCGCCTTCTGGACCACCGGCAGGAGGTCCACCACCAGCTCCAGCAGGCCGCCGATGGGCCGCTTGACCTTGGGCTTGGGGGGCTTCTGGGCCTTTTTCGCCTCCTTAGCCGCCTTCTTTGCGGCCTTGGCTTCCTTTTTCCTCTGTTTCTTGGCTTCCTTGTCCGGGTCCTTCACCATGGGATAGACCTGGATGTATTTGGGCCCCGCTTTGATCTTCACCCAGGGGCCCTCCTGGTCGTAGCAGGCCAGGACCCCCAGCCGCAGCACAAAGGCGGCCAAAATCAGCAGGGCCAGGACCACCAGGAAGATGATCCACCCCACAGGGATGGCGGCGTACACGCCCACCACTTCGGTCACAGGTCCTCCCCCCCTTCCGGTTCTGCCAGCTCCTCAGGCAGGGGCGGCAGGTCGTCCAGGCTGGTCAGGCCAAAGGCACGGAGGAAATCCCCCGTGGTCCGGTACAGGTTGGGCCGTCCCGGGGCATCCAGGTTGCCGCAGGGCTCCACCAGCTCCCGGTCCAGCAGCAGGGACAGGGAGTGGGAGGAATCCACCCCGCGCACCTGGTCGATGTAGACCCGGGTCACCGGCTGGAAGTAGGCCACCACCGCCAGGGTCTCCAGGGCGGCGGGGGACAGCTTGTCCGGCTTACGCCGGGAGAGAAGCTGCCGGACGGTGTCCCCCCACCGGGGGGCGGAGACCAACTGCCAGTCCTCCTCCAGGCGAATGAGGCGGATACCGGCCGCCCGGTCTTCATAGTCCCGGGCCAGGGCCAAACAGGCGGCTTCGATCTGATGGGGGAAGACGTTCAGGGCCTCGGCCAGACGGTCCTGGGCCACAGGCTCCCCCAGGGCAAAGAGGATGGCCTCCACAGCACTCTTCAGTTGATTCTGTTCCAAAGCCATCCCTCCATTTTCATTATAATACGGAAATCAGCGGCTCCTCCATGGTGCCTGCCAGGG
>JAFXCU010000076.1 GCA_017521345.1 Ruminiclostridium sp.
ACGGGGTATTCCACCAGCGCCGAGGTCCTGGAAAAGCTTCGGATGGCCCACCCCATCATTGAGCAGATCTTAGAGTACCGTCAGCTCACCAAGCTGAACTCCACCTATGTGGAGGGCCTGTCCAAGGTCATTGCCGATGACGGCCGCATCCACACCTGCTTCCAGAACACCGTCACCGCCACGGGCCGCCTGTCCTCCACCGAGCCCAACCTCCAGAACATCCCCGTCCGCACCGAGCTGGGTGCAAAAATTCGAGAGATGTTTGTGGCCCCCGAAGGCCACGTGCTGGTGGACGCCGACTATTCCCAGATCGAGCTGCGCCTCCTGGCCCACATGGCCCAGGACCAGAAGATGATCGAAAGCTTCCTGTCCGGGGAGGATATCCACGCCCGGACGGCCTCTCAGGTCTTCGGCGTTCCTGTGGAAGACATTTCTTCCGAGCTTCGCCGTCGGGCCAAGGCGGTGAACTTTGGCATCGTCTACGGCATCTCCGGCTTCTCCCTGGCCCAGGACATCGGGGTCACCCAGAAGGAGGCGAGGGAGTACATGGAGCGCTACCTGGCCACCTTTGCCGGGGTCCGGGAGTATATGTACAACATCAAGAAGAAGGGCAAGGAGGACGGCTATGTGTCCACCCTCATGGGCCGCCGCCGCTGGCTGCCGGAGCTCCAGTCCTCCAACTTTAACCTCCGTTCCTTCGGCGAGCGGGTGGCTCTGAATATGCCCATCCAGGGTACCGCCGCCGACGTGATGAAGGTGGCCATGATCCGGGTGGATGAGCGGCTCCGGGCCGAGGGGCTCAAAGCCCGGCTCATCCTCCAGGTCCACGACGAACTGATCGTGGAGTGCCCCGCAGAAGAGGAGGAGCAGGTGAAACGGCTCCTGACCGAAGAGATGGAAGGGGCTGGGTCCTTTGCTGTCCCCCTGGTCACCGATGCGGCATCCGGCCGTAGCTGGGCGGAAGCCAAGGGATAAAACTCCCTAATAAAAGGAGAAAAATTTATGAACTACACACTGGTTCCCATGGACCGTTCCCACCTGGCTGGGGTGGCGGAGCTGGAGCGCCTCTGCTTCTCCACCCCCTGGAATGAGGCCATGCTGGAAGAGGAATTATACAACGACACCGCCTCCTTCATCGTGGCGGAAGGGGAGGACGGCTCCGTCCTGGGCTATGCCGGCCTCCACGTGATCCTGGACGAGGGCTACATCGACAACGTGGCCGTCCGGCCCTCCTGCCGCCGGATGGGCATTGCCGATCAGCTCCTGAATGTGTTCATCCGGTTCGGTCAGGCCAACCTGGCTTTCCTCACCCTGGAGGTCCGCCCCTCCAACACCCCCGCCGTGGCCCTGTATCAGAAGCACGGCTTTCAGGAGGCCGGCCGTCGCCCCAACTACTACGACAACCCCAAGGAGGATGCCCTCCTGCTGACCAGGGAGTTCCAGCGATGAGACTGCGGGAATTGGACCTGGAGGAGCTGAAATGGCTCCATGAAAACGAACTCTCTGAGGCATTCCCGCCGGAGGAATTGAAGCCCTTCGCCGCCATGGAGAAGCTCTGTGCCAGCGGCCTCTACCATCCCGTGGGGGCCTATGAGGGGGAGGACCTGGTGGGCTATGCCCTTTTGTGGGAGAGCCCAGGGGGAAAATACGTCCTCATCGACTATCTGGGGGTCACCGCCAGCCGCCGGAACGGGGGATTGGGTGGAGAGATCTTAGCCCTCCTCCGGGAGAAGTTTGCCCACTGGGACGGCATCATCGTGGAGTCCGAGGCCCCCGACGGAGGAGCGCACGATGCCCTCCGGGAGCGCCGCATGGACTTCTACCGCCGGTGCGGCTTTACCTTTTTAGATTATGACTGCGTCCTCTTCGGGGTTCACTACGCCGTGTGCCTGTGTTCCCCCAGCGGCAAGGGGACCCGGGACGAGGCCCTGGAAGCCCACAAGGCCCTGTACCGGCGGCAGTTCAGCCAGTGGGCCTATGACCGATTTATCCAGATCCCCCGGGACCCGGACCACCCTCTGGAACCCCCGGAATCCTGGGCAGAGCAGTCCGACCTGCCCGGACTGGAAGGAAAGGAAGATACCCTATGATCATTCTTGCAGTAGAATCCTCCTGTGACGAGACCGCCGTGGCCCTGGTGAAGGACGGCCGGGAAGTCCTGGCCGACTGTATCGCCTCCTCGGTGGAGATGCACAAGATCTACGGCGGCGTGGTGCCCGAGCTGGCCTCCCGCAAGCATATTGAAGTGATTTCCAACCTGGCCGATGAGGCTCTGGCCAAGGCCGGCATCACCCGGAAGGATATTGACGCCGTGGCGGTTACCTACGCTCCCGGCCTCATTGGGGCTGTGCTGGTTGGCGTGAACTTTGCCAAGTCCGTGGCCTTTTCCCTGGGAGTCCCTCTCATCCCCGTCCACCATGTCCGGGGCCACATCGCCGCCAACTACATCGCCCACCCCGACCTGGAGCCCCCCTTCGTGTGCCTGTGCGTCTCCGGCGGCACCTCTCTTATCGTGGACGTAAAGAGCTACACCGAGATGGAGATCCTAGGTGCCACCCGGGACGATGCCGCCGGTGAATGCTTTGACAAGATCGCCCGTGTTATGGGCCTGGGCTACCCCGGCGGCGGTCCTCTGGACCGTGCCTCTCAGGGTGGCGACGACAAGGCCTTCACCCTGCCCCGGGTCCACATCCACGATGCTCCGCTGGATATGTCCTTCTCCGGCCTGAAGACCGCCATGCTGAACCTGATCCACAACGCCCAGCAGAAGGGCGAGGATCTGCCCGTGTCCGACCTGGCCGCCTCCTTCTCCGCTGCCGTCAGCGAAGAGCTGGTCCCCCGGACCATGTTTGCCGCCCGACAGAAGGGCTATGGCAAGGTGGCCGTGGTGGGCGGCGTGGCCGCCAACTCCCGCATCCGCCGGGACCTGGAGACCGCCTGCCAGAAGGATGGCTGCAAGCTGTATATGCCCCCCCTCAAACTCTGCGGGGACAATGGCTCCATGATCGGCAGCCAGGGTTACTATGAGTATCTGGCCGGGGTCCGGGCGGGCACCGACCTGAACGCCTTCGCCAACCGGGACATCTCTTTGCAGTATTGAACCGACAGCTGTCCACAATAGGAACACCCTTTGTGGACGATTCGGTGGAAAAAGTGGAAAACTCTCGGTAGAGTTTCCGCCTATCAGACCAAAATGCGGGGGCGGAACCCTTGGGAATCAGGGGTTCCGCCCTGTTATACAACTGGTATAGCGGGAAAAGGTTGACTTGACAGGGACTTTGTGGTATTATATTATCCGCAAGTTTATAAGCTGGAATAGTTCATTTGGTACACCCACCGCAGTGGGCGTGCAAAAAGCAACCGCGAAGCGGCGCTTGGCTTTTTGCAGAGCATCTTACCGGAGGGTCGAAGAAAAAAGTATAAGCTGGTATAGCTCAGTTGGTAGAGCATCTCACTCGTAATGAGAAGGTCGCGTGTTCGAGTCACGTTACCAGCTCCAAAAAATCCTCTTTTGTCTTTGGACAAAAGAGGATTTTTTTGCATACTGCTTTCCCACCTGCGCATACTGAACCCATCCATAACAAAAAGTGAGGGAATCAGTATGAACTTTTTTCTCAAACGGGCCGAGGAACTGGCGGAAGAAATGATCGCTCACCGGCGGTACCTCCATCAGCACGCCGAGCTGGGCAACGACCTGCCCATGACCACCGCCTATGTGAAGGAACAGCTTCGGGCCATGGGACTGGAGCCGAAAGAGATCTGTCCCGGGGGCATTGTGGCCCTCATTCGAGGGAAGAAGCCCGGCAGGACCTACCTCCTCCGGGGGGACATGGATGCCCTGCCCATGGGGGAGGACAATGACCTGCCCTTCCGGTCCCAAACCTGCAACGCCCACACCTGCGGCCATGATATGCACACCGCTATGCTCCTGGGGGCCGCCCGGATGCTGAAGGAGCGGCAGGAGGAGCTGGCGGGCTGTGTGAAGCTCATGTTCCAGCCCAATGAAGAGGGCTTCCAGGGGGCAAAAGCCATGATCCGTGCGGGAGTCCTGGAGGACCCCCATGTGGACGCCGCCTCCGGGATGCACGTCATGCTGGAGGAGGAAGCCCCTGCTGTGGGGTACTGCGCCGGGAGCATCAGCGCCTCCTGTGACGGGTTCAAGCTGACCATCACCGGGAAGGGATGCCACGGGGCCATGCCCCATCTGGGCACCGACCCCATCCAGGCAGGCCTCCACATCTACCAGGCATTCCAGGGTCTGATGGCCCGGGAGACTCCGCCGTCAGAGACCGCTGTCCTGACCCTGGGCCAGTTCTCCGCCGGTGCGGCTCCCAATGTTATCCCCCAGACCGCCGTCCTCCAGGGGACCCTTCGGACCTACAGCAAGGACCTGCGGGCCAAGCTTCTCCAGCGGATGAAGACCATCACCGACAGCATGGCAGTGGCCTTTGGGGTACGGGTAGAGTATGAGGTCCTCTCCGACGTGCCCTCTTGTTACTGCGACCCGGATCTGTTAAAAAACCTGGTGGGTTATCTGGAGGCTATGGGCGGAGGAAAGGTGTATCAGGCCCAGCCCTTCACCGCCTCGGACGACGTGGCCTTTCTGTCGGAACAGGTCCCCCTGGTCTACTTCCAGCTGGGGGCCAGGGTGGAGGGGAACCCCCATGGCCACCACAACCCCAAGGTCCTCTTTGACGAGCGTGCCCTGGCCTATGGGGCGGCGGTCCATGCCCAGTGCGCCTTTGAATGGCTCAAGCACCATTCCTGAGGTGGGGCCATGAAGCAGCGCAAAATCTTTTACGGCTGGTGGGTGGTGCTGGGGTGCATCCTCATCACCATGACCATGGTGCCTCCCATCATGGCTCTGAGCAACAAGTACCTGATCTACGTGACCGAGGACCTGGGGATCTCCCGGAGCGCCTTCACCCTGGCCAACACCGTGCTCCAGGCCCTGGGAATTTTCCTGTCCCCCTTTGTCACCCGGTTTCTGGCAGGGGGAAATATGCGGGTCATCCAGTCGGTGAGCATCCTGGGGTACTGTGCCAGCTATTTCTCCTACTCCCTGGCCAACAGTCCCATCCACCTCTATATCAGCTCCCTTTTCCTGGGGGTCTTCTACCTGAACGCCACCCTCATCCCTGTGTCCATGATGGTGACCAACTGGTTCAATGCCCGTCGGGGGCTGGCTATGAGCCTGGCCATGGCGGGTATCGGGGTGGGTGGGACCCTGTTCAGCCCGATCCTGACCTTCTTTTTGGAGTCCTATGGCTGGCGGGCCTCCTACCGGCTCATGGCCGGGATCATTCTGGTCATCGCCCTGCCTGCCGCCCTCTTCCTTCTGCGAAAACGGCCGGAGGACCTGGGCCTGGAGCCCCTGGGAGGTCAGGCGGACACCGCTGCCAAGGGGTCGAGACCCAGCGGCGGCGTGGCGATCTCCGTTCGCCGGTCCTGGGGGAAGTTTTTCTTCTGGCTCCTGCTCATCGGCATGCTCACCAATGGCCTCATCAACGCCGGGGCGTTGGGCCACTTCCCGCCGGCCATGCAGGAGAGCCACGGAGCGGCCGTCCAGGCGGCGGTCATCTCGGCCTACTCCCTCATCAGCATCGGGGGCAAGCTCATCCTGGGGTGGATCAACGACCGATTCGGGGTGGTGGTGAGCACCACCTATGCCTGCACCCTCTTTGGCCTGTCCTTTGTGTTCATCCTCCTGTCCGGCCAGAGTGTGGCCATGCTCTACGCCATGGCGGTGGTCTTTGGCCTGGGCAACGCCATCGGCACCGTGACCCCGCCTCTCCTCACTGCTGAAGTCTTTGGTAAGGAGAACTACAGCAAGGCCTACGGCATCGTCAACAGTTTCACCCAGGTGGGCCTGTCTCTGGGCTCCCTGGCGGTGGCCTCGGTGTATGACGCCACGGGAACCTACCGCTTCGCCTGGGTAATGCTCCTGGTGCTGACCGCCGTGACCCTGGTCTCCTGGGTGGGTGCCGTCCTCCTGGCCAGAAGATATCGATAAAAAAAGCCGTACCCAACCGGGTACGGCTTTTTATCTGTCAGTTTAAGAAATAAATGCCTAAATTCAGGTATCCTGCGAAGGTCACCCACAGCAGATAGGGAAGGAATAACCACCCGGCGGCCTTTCTGATCCGGAGGAATCGGGTCATGGTCACCAGGATCAGGACCCACAGCAGCACCAGCCAGAGGAAGGAAAACAGGTACCACTTCAGGTTGAAGAAGAGGATGGACCAGAGGAAGTTCACCCCCAGCTGGGCGCCGTAGATCGTAAGGTCCTGGCGGCTGACCCGGTTGGGGGCATCTGCGGTCAGGACCAGGTAGGATGCCAAACCCATGAGCAGGTAGAGGACCGTCCAGACCACCGGGAAGAGCCAGCCGGGGGGTGACAGGGGCGGCTGGTCCAAGTGGGAGAAGGCCTCCATCTCTTTCCGGGTCAGCAGGGCAGACAGACCGCCCACCGCCAGGGGGATGGCCAGGGAGATTAGCAGGGGTTTCCATTTTACACGCACATAAATCACCTCGCCTTAGTATACGGCAAAGAGCTGGCCGGTATACGGCGGGTTGCGCCCCGGTTTGGGCTGTGGTATACTGGAATAACATAAAAAATGTAGGAAAGGAGGGCGGCTATGTACCATCTGCAGACCCGTTGGAAGCTGGAGGACCAGGGGCTTTATTACTACGGACTCCGGAACAAGAAACAGATGTTCAAAAATTTAGTAAAGATTTCTAGGAAACAGCGGGAAATCATCGGAACCCTTCCCTGCAGCCTGACGGAGGCACAGAAAGCCGTCCTTGGCTCTCTTCTGGGTGTTCAGGTGGTGACAGAGGACCAGCTTCGGCCCCTGCCTCGTTCTCTCCGGGAGGCCCGGTTCTGCACCGACTGCTGTGCCAACGACTTCATTCTGCCTGGGTTGGAGTTCGATGACCAGGGCCGCTGTCCCCTGTGCCAGACGGCGGAGGAGACCCGGGACCTGCGGAGCATCCTGCCCATTGTGGTGGAGATCCCGCCCACCCCGGAGGCCCCCTTCGACTGCGCCCTCTTCTACACCGGGGGCAAGGACTCCACCTTCCTGCTGTACTACCTGTCCAAGGTCAAGGGCCTGCGGGTGTTGGCCCTCACCTGGGAGATCCCCTTCCTATCAGACTCCGCCCGGGCCAGCATCCAGGGGGCCAAGGAGGTATTTCCTGACGTGACCTTCCGCGGTGAGCGGTTACCGGATGAGACCCTCCGGCGGTTTTATCGGAAGCTCTACGCTCTCAGTGAGAACACCTGCGCCTGCCCCTCCCTGGCCTATGTGCTGTTCTATCCCCTGATGGTGGAGCTGGAGGTCCCCTGCTTTCTGGCGGGAAACGAACCTGTCCAGATGCTGGGGCTGTACTACAACCGCATGGCCCCCAGGCTGGCCTACCGGTTTGGTCAGAGTAAAGTCCTGCCAGCCCTGATGAACCTGGGTCGGGTGCTCACCCTCCGCCCGCCTCTGAAGCAGGGGCAGTTCCAGACCCTCATGACCATGAAGCAGCTGGCCTATGGAGACCACCCGGTGAAGCGGCTCAGCGGCTATGAAAGTGAGCTGGTGTCCAACATCGTGGCGGCCATGGAAGAAGTTCCGGAGCTGTTGCCGCCCCTGCGGGAGGCCATCTGCCGGTCAGACCGGACGGGCAAGGTTCCGGCCTTTGTCCACCTGGATTTCGATGCCATCGCCGGGGGGAACTATGACTGGAACAAAGTGAAGGACATCCTGGCGGCGGAGTGCGGCTGGGTGCCTCCGGCCGCAGGGCAAAAGGCACTTCACACCAGCTGTTTCATTGAGAAATGTAAGGACCACACCCAGTTCCTTCGGTTCTACCACTGCCGGAGCAAGATGATCCCCTTCTCCGCTCTGGAGATGGCTCTGGCCAGCGGCCGCACCGGCCGCAGCCGGGAGGAGATGATGGAAGAGATGGAAGACCACCTGGGCCTCACCCTGGACCCGCCTCTGGAGTGCGCCATCATGACGGGGTACTTAGATGAGGACGCATAAGAGATAAAACGGGAGCCGCACCCTTTGGTGCGGCTCCCGTTGTTTAATAATTATAGATGTTTTTTCTGGGAATCAAGCCTTCTTGCTCTTCAGAGTTGCCTGTGCGGCAGCCAGACGTGCGATGGGCACGCGGAAGGGAGAGCAGGAGACGTAGTTCAGGCCGACCTTGTCGCAGAACTCCACGGAGGTGGGGTCGCCGCCGTGCTCGCCGCAGATGCCCAGGCTGATGTCGGGGCGGGTCTGACGGCCCAGCTTAGCAGCCATTTCCACCAGCTTGCCAACGCCGGTCTGATCCAGGTGAGCGAAGGGATCGGACTCGTAGATCTTGGTGTCGTAGTAGTAGTTCAGGAACTTGCCAGCGTCGTCACGGCTGAAGCCGAAGGTCATCTGGGTCAGGTCGTTGGTGCCGAAGGAGAAGAACTCGGCTTCCTGAGCCACCTCGTCAGCGGTCAGAGCGGCACGGGGGATCTCGATCATGGTGCCGACCATGTACTTCATCTCGACGCCTGCAGCGGCGATGATGGCGTCAGCGGTAGCAACCACCACATCCTTGACGTACTTGAGCTCCTTGACCTCGCCAACCAGGGGGATCATGATCTCGGGAACCAGGTTCCAGTCGGGGTGCTTCTTCTGGACCTCGATGGCAGCCTGGATGACAGCGGTGGTCTGCATCTCAGCGATCTCGGGGTAGGAGACGGACAGACGGCAGCCGCGGTGACCCATCATGGGGTTGAACTCGTGCAGGCCCTCGATGA
>JAFXCU010000077.1 GCA_017521345.1 Ruminiclostridium sp.
GATCGGCACCCAGGAGGGGGTGGCCCTCTATCAGGTGGACATTGGGGCGGACCAGGTCCCCGCCCTGGTGAGCGCCGGCCTGTCCCTGCTGGCGGTGAGTCAGGAGGGGACGGAGGAGGACCTTCTCCAGGTCTGCCGAGAGGACCTGGCCCTGGAGAACATCCACTGTACCTTTGCCATTGACCATGAGGGCCGCCTGGTAAACACCCAGGTGAAGCTGTCCTTCCTGGGCACCGATGACCAGGGAAACACCCATCCCCTGGTCATGACCGGGGATGTGGCGGTCTCCGATTACGGCACTGCCGTGGTCCAGCCTGTGGACGTGGGGGACCGGGTGTTGTACCAATGATGTTGGGCCGATGGCCCAATGAAGCGCGCCTGCGGCGCATGAAGTTCGGCCGATGGCCGAATGAAGTCGGGTGTTCTGCAATACCACTTGCAGAACACCCATTCTTTTTTCCATAGAATCTTAATGAAAATTTAATAGTTTCCCTATCCTTTTTTTATGGTTGTACGGTATAATAAACGTAACAAGAGGTATTTGTTCCCAATGACCATTTCAAATAAAGGAGGAAGCTCCCATGAAGAAACGAAATCGAGTGATGACCTGTCTCATCGTGGGCGTCATGGTCCTGGCGGTCTCCGCCACCGCCGCCTTCGGCAGCGTCAACGGATATTCCCGCTATAAGGAGGCCGTGAAGGCCCTGGCCCTGGAAAACGACAACTTCTCCGCCGTGGGCGCCATGGAGATGACCATGGACGGGGAGACCCTCTGGGTCATGGGTGCCGAGATCGCCCTGGACCAGGAGGAAAACAGCTCCCACATCTACATGAACCAGGGGGACTACATGGAGGAAGAGGTCAGCGTTACCGCAGACGGCCAGCACATCTGGTACACCAACGATGATGGCAACACCTACCACTCCATGGATGCCGACCCCGACGAGGGCCCCTACAACCTGCTGGGCTTTGAGGCCGACGACGAGTATCAAAACCGCCTGATCACCTTCTTTGAGGTGGCCTGCGACACCGTGGTGGGCGAGCTGAAGAACAACTTCGTCCAGGTGGGTACCCAGGACGGCGTGGACCTCTACCAGGTGGACATCGCCCAGGCCCAGGTCCCGGCCCTGGTGAACGCCGGTCTGTCCCTCTTCGCCTACGCTGTGACCGAGGACGCCAACGACACCTGGCAGACCGCCTATGAAGATTTCGATGCCACCCGCATCCACTACTACGAGTCCCAGACCGGGGAGACCCTGCCCCAGGAGTTCAAGGACGCCTATTCCGGCGGCTGGTCCGACGAGTGGTATCAGGAGAACCAGGCCCTGGTGGATAAGTTCGACGCTGTCTGCTACGGAGAGGATCACCACTGGGGCGAGGTCTACGACAAGGTCCTGGAGGACAACAACGGCGGCGTGGTCTACGTCTATGCCGACGGCTCCTATGACTATTACCCCGACCAGTGGACCTTCCTGGAGGCCCATCCCGAAGAGTCCACCAACCATATGGAGGCTTATATCGGCGAGGACCTGGCCCTGGAGAACATCCACTGCACCTTCGGCGTGGATGCCGACGGCAACCTGACCCAGAACTACATTGCGGTCACCTTCGTCACCACCGGCCGGGATGGCCTGACCCATGAGCTGGTCATTGCCGGGGAAGTGGAGCTCTTCGACTACGGTACCACCACCGTCACCCTGCCCGACCTGGGCGACCGGACGGAACTGAAGATGGGTGAACCCACCGCCGAGTCTGTGGAAGTGGAAGAGTGGTAAGCCTGTTAGGCTCCCTCTGACGAGGGAGCTGTCGCGAAGCGACTGAGGGAGAGATAAAGAAAGTGGAAGGATGCTTCAGCCCTTCACGATGCGGTATCTCTCCCTCCGTCACGGCTTCGCCGTGCCACCTCCCTCGTCAGAGGGAGGCGCAATCTATCCCTCCGGAAAGGAGTATCTCTATGGAAACTGTACTGCACCTGGACCATATGTCCAAGGTCTATTCCAACGGCCGGGGCGCCAAGAACATCACCTTCACCGTGAACCGGGGGGAGGTGGTGGGTCTCCTGGGCCCCAACGGCTCCGGCAAGACCACCATTATGAAGGCGGTCACCGGTCTGTGCTCCCCCACCTCCGGCAAGGTCACCGTTTTTGGTGCCGACGCCGTGGACCAGCGGGAGGAGGCCCTGGCCAAGGTGGGTGCCCTCATCGAGCAGCCCGCCCTCTATGAAAACCTCACCGCCTGGGACCATCTGGTGATGGCCGGGCGGTATTACCCCAACGTGGATGAGGCCCGGATGGACAAGGTCCTGGAGATCGTGGGTCTGGCCCCCTATAAGAAGGAGCGCTGCGGCAAGTTCTCCCTGGGCATGAAGCAGCGGATGGGCCTGGCTCTGGCCCTGCTGTCCGAGCCCGAACTGATGATTTTGGATGAGCCCACCAACGGCCTGGACATTGAGGCCACCGTGGAGATCCGGGAGATCATCATCCGGCTGGCCAAGGAGAAGGGGGTCACCTTCCTGGTGGCCAGCCACCTGGCCAGCGAGATCGAGAAGATGTGCAGCAAGGTCATGGTCCTCTACGAAGGGGAGATGCTCTCCTGCGACAGCAAAGAGGAGGCCCTGCGCCTGAATCCCTCCATGGAAGACTACTTCCTGGCCAAGGTTCGGGACAAGAAGGGCTCTGTGGTCCTGTGAGGTGAATGCCATGGATAAATTTGTTGCCAATCTGAACAATGAGCTCTTCAAGCTCCGGAAGCGGAAGAAATACCTGGTCTTTCTCATCCTGGGCACTTTGGTCTGTGTGGGCGGCGCCTTCCGGGTCCTCCTGGCCAACTTCATCACCGGCCAGCTGGGGACCGAGGCGGTCTCCCGGGCGGCCCTGATGGGGAACCTGATGAATGCCAACCTGACCTTCATCCTGCTGATCTTCCTGCCCCTCATGGCCATGATGGCCGCCTGCGACCTCTTCGTGGGGGAACAGGCCGACCACACCATGCGGTTCGCCCTCATGCGGCCGGTGAGCAAGGGGAAGATCTTCTTCTCCAAGGCCACGGCGGTCCTGGTCCTGTGCGCCTTTGACCTGGCGGTCATGTACATCGCCACCACTCTCACCCAGCTGGCGCTGGGGGGCGGCATCCGGGGCATCGCCAGCAGCTTCTTCGCCTGCGTTCTGGACCTGATCCCCCTGGCGGTGCTCATCCTTTTCTTCTGCCTCATCAATCAGCTGGTGAAGGGCTCCAGCCTGGCGGTCCTGCTGTGTGTGGTCCTGTACATCGGCTTCATCGCCCTGGGTACTTACCTGCCCGCCTTCGGCGGCCTGCTGTTCACCGGCTACCTCCGGTGGCACAACCTGTGGATCGGGGTCACCCTGCCCTTCGGTTCCCTCCTGTCCCGCATCGGCCTGCTGGCCGGGTA
>JAFXCU010000078.1 GCA_017521345.1 Ruminiclostridium sp.
CCTTTGTGGGAGTAAAAAAACAACCGCCCCAGAAATTGGGAGCGGTAACTAAAATAAGAATAAAATAAGAAACGGAGGTAATACAACATGCATCTTGACCAGTATGCTCTTTACTTGAGAAAATCAAGAAAAGATGCAGACGCAGAGAAGCAGGGCGAAGAGGAAACGCTGAAACGCCACGAAACCATTCTGCTGGACCTTGCAAAACGGCAGGGCCTTGGTGAGCTCCATCCCCTTTCGGATGTAGCTGGTGCGGAAGGGTTCGGCCACCATAGCAGCAAAGCACACCGGCTCCTCCAGGGGGAGGGTCCAGATGTTCTCCCGGACCGTCCGGTCTTCGTAGTCCCGGGGGAAGTAGGCCAACAGGTCGGCCACGGTACAGAGGCCCAGCTTGGCCAGGGCAGCCTCCCGGGCGGGACCGATGCCAGGGAGCTGAGAAAGTGGGGAATGCAGGGTGGGCTGTGCCATGCTGTCACCTCCAAAACAGATTTCTTAATATAATATTGTACCACAAAACCCACCCATCCACAATGTTCATCCGAAGAAGATCCGTACTGTCAGGGCCCCGAAAAAGAACCCGGCCAGGTCAGCGCACAGGGCAGCCGGGACGGCGTACCGGGTCTTTTTGATCCCCGCCGCCCCAAAGTACACGGCGATGGTATAAAAGGTGGTCTCCGTAGACCCCAGCATCACCGCCGCTGTTCGGCCGATGAGGGAGTCCGGCCCATAGGTGGTGATGAGCTCCGACCCCACCCCCAGGGCGGCGCTGCCGCTGATGGGCCGCACCAGCATGAGGCCCATGGTCTCCGGGGGAATGCCCAGAAAGCCCAGCAATGGTGCCATGGCCCGGGCGGCCAGGTCCAGGGCCCCGGAGGCCCGGAGCATGGCCACCACCGTCAGAAGGGTCACCAGGGCGGGCAGGATGCGCCACAGGATCTCCAGGCCCTTGGCCGCCCCTTGAAGGAGAGCGTCGTACACGTCCACGCCCCTGGCCATGCCATAGCAGGATACCCCCGCAATGATCCCCGGCACCAGCAAATCCAAAACCATCTGCATCCTCAGTCCCTCCAAACTTTGCCCAGCAGCTTGGCCGCCGTGATCCCCACCGCCACTGACAGCAGAGAGGTCACCCACACCGCAGGCAGAATGTCGAAGGGGGTCTGGCATCCGGCGGCCAGCCGGACCGCCGCCACGGTGGTGGGGATCAGCTGGATGGAAGCGGTGTTGCACACCACCAGCATGCACAGGCTGTCCGAGGCCACCCCAGGCGTCCGGCGGCTCATCCGCCGGGCGGCCTCCAGCCCCAGGGGCGTGGCAGCATTCCCCAGCCCCAAGAGGTTGGCCGAGACATTGGCGGCAATGGTGTCCATGACCCCCTTATCCCCGGCAAAGTCCGGGTAGAGCCGCCGCAGGAGGGGATGGAACAGCCGGGCCAGCTTCCCTGCCAGCCCCGCCCGGTCCATGACCTCCATGACCCCCATCCACAGGCACAGAGCCCCCGCCATGGAGATCCCCAGCTGGATGGCCTGGGCCGCTCCCTCCATGGCCGCCGGGGCCAGGTCGGCCTGGTTTCCCAGGGCCAGGGCACACACCAGAGAGAGGGCGGTCATCCCCGTCCAGATCACAGTCATTGCCATAGGGCCTTCCTCCTTGCTTTGGAACCAATTTCCATACCATATGTTGGAAAACTGGAAAATATTCTCCCCCTTTTCCCCCTGCCGTTCCGACCAAACGACAAATTTCGATTGACTTCTTAATACGATTTGTTATAATTATGGTGTTTCCAAGAGTTTTTGTGTTTTTTCGCCGTTTTTGCCACCCCGCCGGAAAGAGAGCCCGCCGGGCTTGGAGAGAGAAAGAAAAAACGGCCAATCCGGGAAAGGAAGTGCTTCACACACATGAAATCCACAGGTATTGTCCGCCGGGTCGACGAACTGGGGCGAATCGTCCTCCCTATCGAACTGCGCCGCACGCTGAACATTGCAGAGAAGGATTCCCTGGAGATCTACGTTGACGGATCCTCCATCATGCTGAAGAAATATCAGCCTGCCTGCATCTTCTGCGACAGCGCAAAAGACATCTCCGTTTTCAAGGGCAAGAACATCTGTTCTTCCTGCCTGAAGGAGCTGCTGCACAAGTAATCTTGACCATTCCCCACCTTCACACACAACACCACACACAGAAACAAACAAGAACGACGCATTCCCCGGCCGGGAATGCGTCGTTCTGCTATGTAGGTTCGACCAAATTCGCCAAAATATAACAATATACAAATTGTATCTGTCAGAAGTTGTCAGAAAAGGAAATCTGTCAGCCCTCGTCCTTCCGGGCAATGGCCAGGTCATACAGGGCCTTCTTGGAAAGCTTGTAGGCGGCTGCCGCCTGCTTCACAGCGTCCCGGGTGGAAGCCCCCTCTTCCTGGATCTTCTCCACCAGCTCCAGGCCGTCCTCCAGGGTGTATTCCTCCTCCTGGGCAGGGGCTGCACCCTCGATGACCAGGACGAACTCTCCCTTAGGCGGGGTGGCAGCATAATGCTCAATGGCCCCGCCGATGGTGGTCCGCAGGACCTCCTCGTGGAGTTTGGTCAGCTCCCGGCACAGGCTGATGCGGCGGTCCGGGCCAAAGGCGGCCTGGAGGTCACTCAGGGTGGGCAGGAGCTTGTGGGGGGCCTCATGGAAGACCATGGTGCGCTCCTCCTTCTGGAGGCTCTCCAGATGGGCCCGACGGTTCTTTTTGTTCATGGGCAGGAAGCCCTCAAAGGTGAACCGGGTGGTGGGCAGACCAGAGACCGCCAGGGCATTGACAAAGGCGCAGGCCCCGGGAATGGGCACCACGGGAATGTCCCGGGCGGCGCACTGAGCCACCAGCTCCTCGCCGGGGTCGCTGATGGCGGGGGTGCCGGCATCGGTGACCAGGGCGCAGCTCTCCCCGGCCAGCAGCCGGGAGACCAGTTCGTCCCCCCGGGTGTCGGAATTGTGCCGGTGATAGCTGACCATGGGCTTTTTGATGTCCAGGTGGTTCAGGAGCTTCACGGTCACCCGGGTGTCCTCTGCGGCGATGAAGTCCACCTCCCGCAGGGTGTCGGCCGCCCGAAGGGTCATGTCGCCCAGGTTCCCGATGGGGGTGGCGACCAGATATAAGGTTCCTGCCATGTCGGCGTCCTCCTCATGCTTCATTGTCGATTTGATAGTGGTTGGGTAAGATGTCCAGGCCAGGGCCCCCGTCCTTCACGGACTCCACCAGCACGGCGTAGGGGGGCTTGGCCCGGTCATAGGCCAGCAGCTGCATCCGCTTGGGGGTGAGCCGGGCCTTTTCCAGGGCGGAGAAAAGCTCTGCCAGCCGCTCGGGTCGGTAGACCAGGGCAAACCGCCCCCCGGTGCGGGTGAGCCGTCCCGCCGTCTGACACAGGTCCTCCACCGAGCAGGTCTCATCCATCCGGGCAGTGCCGCCGGACGCACCAGAGCCGGTACGGAAGTAGGGCGGATTGGAGACCACCAGGTGGAAGTGGTCTGCCGGGACCAGGGTCCTGTCCCGCAGGTCTCCGTTGATCACCCGGCCGGACAGGCTGTTGTCCTCCAGGTTCTTTTGGGCCAGCTGGGCGGCACCGGGGTTGATCTCGATGCCCGTCCGGTCCAGCCGTTCCTCCCGCTGGGACAGCAGCAGGAGCAGGGAGCCCACCCCCGTCCCCAGGTCGCAGACCTTCCAGTTGGGCTTCAGGGTACAGAACCGGGACAGGAGCACGCTGTCCCGCCCCAGCTTAAAAAAATCGTCGGACTGGGTCAGCTGGTAGCTGCCCAGGTATTCCACAGAGATCATGGTGCCTCCTCCTCTGCCAGCTTTCGCAGATGGTCCAGGAACCACCGGGTCATGCGGCCGGTGAGGCCCCAGATGATGTGGCCCTCATACTCGTAGATGGGGATGTCCATCCAGCCGCTTCTCCATTTGTATCCGTCCGGGAATCCCACCTTGGCAAAGGGGAAGGTGTCGTCGGACTCAAACTTCACGGGATAGCGGTAGACTTCCTCCTCATAGTCCAGCAGGAAGTCCAGGGGAACAAAGAAGGTGTTCTTCACCTCGGAGGCGCTCTCCTTCAGCTTCTCCACCGCCTCGGGCTTGATGGATGCCAGGAAGGGGTAGATCACCCGGTCGCTGATGTCCTGGACCACGTCCAGGGGGGCGATGACCTCGATGGCCTCCGGGGGGATGCCCAGCTCCTCCCAGGTCTCCCGGATGGCGGTGTCCACGGGCTTCTCCCCTTCTCCCGCCGTCCGCCTGGGAAGCAGACCTCACCCGGCTGGTGGCCCACCAGGGTCTCCGCCCGGGTCTCATAGAGAAGGCAGAGCTTTCCCTCATGCTCCACCAGAGGCAGGAGGACAGCGTACTCGCTGACGGTGCACTGGAGGCCCAGCTCCCGGTTCTGAAAATAGGTTTTCATGCGGTCAATGTTCATAGGGCCTCCTCAGGATTCGGGCACGGTAAACTTGGCCAGCAGGTCGGGCTGGGACCACAGGACCACTCTGCCCTGGGCCAGGCTCTCCTTCACCCGGATGAGCCGCTGGTTTCGGCTGCCCCGGAAGCGGAGTTCATAGGACTTCTCCTTCTGGATAAAGGGGCCGTCCACCAGCACATCGGTCTGACGAAGAAGGGCCTGCCAGCCGGGGTCCTCACTGGCTAAGATCTGTTCAAAGGTGTAGCCGGAATAGGTCCAGACCGACCAACCCACAGCATGGTCGGCCTCGGCCAGCCGGGCGCAGTCCGCCGCCTGGGCGAAGGGCTCGCCCCCGGAGAGGGTCAGCCCCTCGATGAGGGGGTTCTTCCCCATCATGGCGATCAGGTCCTCCACGGGAGTCTCCTGGCCTCCCTGGGGATCGTGGGTGTCCGGGTTGTGGCAGCCGGGGCAGTGGTGGGGACAGCCCTGGGTGAAGATGGTGAACCGCAGGCCGGGGCCATCCACAATGGAGTCGTTCACGGTGTTGGCAATGCGCATGCCGCCACTCCTTTCCAATCAGATTCTTAATAAATTATGATATCATATTTTCTGCCCATAGACAAGGTTGATCCCTCGTGGGAAACACCCGGATTTTGACCCAGGAACACGGAAGAAGGTTCTGGCGCTGGTTCTGTCTATGTCTCTGTCCCTGGCCGTTCCCGCTGGCGCGACGAAGTACTCCAACTACGAAACGATCGACACCAAGGACTTCGTTGCTTACGAAGGCATTGGCACCGTGACTCTGGACCTCGGTGCCACCGGAACCCGCGCACTGGTGGCTCAGATGCCCATGAATTTCCCGAACAAGTAAACTTCCCCAGGCAGCACAAGATCCCCCGAGCAAATGCTCAGGGGATCTCTTCTGTCGGTCATTCCCAGCCCTTCCAGACCTCCGGCTGGTTGCCTACGGTGGCCACCTTGCCGTTTCTCACGATGGGGGTCTTCAGGAGGGTGGGGTTGTCTAAAATTTTCTCGATCTTGTCCTGGGGGTAGGCCAGGTACTGCAGCAGGACGGCGTCGGGGTGCTTCTCGTCGATGAGCTCCTCCAGCTTCACTGAGCGCATCACGGAGTTCAGCTCACCCTTGCTGATGCCGTACTTGTTCAGGTCGATGTACTGATATTTCACCCGGCGCTCCTTGAAGTAGCGCTCGGCCTTCTTGGTCTCAAAGCATTTGGACTTGCCAAAAATCTGAATGTTCATGGTCATCCCGCCTTTCTTTCTGTTTAGTTTACCACATTTTGAAGTAAAAGCACAGCCCCGGAGAAAAAGATGTATACTTTTTCCCCATTTGATGCTATACTATATAAGATAATTTTGGGTGGCCTTTGGATGGCACACCCCACAATGTGAACACAGACCCATGCACAGACCTGCAGAATTTAGGTTTGGGGAAGCCGGGCAGACCCGCCGCGAGACAGGGCGGACGGGTGAGCTTGCGAGCCTCCCTTTCTTTGTGCTACCCTTCTGTAGCATTTTTTACAGAAAGGCCTGTGCTGGGGACTTTTTGAAAAGGAGTAACCATGGCAGAAAAACTGAAAATCATCCCTCTGGGCGGTCTGAATGAGATCGGCAAGAATCTCACCGTCTATGAGTACGGCGGCGACATCATCGTTGTTGATGTGGGCATGGGCTTCCCCGATGACGACATGTACGGCATCGACGTGGTCATCCCCGACGTGAGCTACCTGATCAAGAACCAGGATAAGATCCGGGGCATCTTCCTCACCCACGGTCACGAGGACCACATCGGCGCCCTGCCCTATGTCCTGCGGTCCTTCAGCGCCCCCATTTACGCCACCCCCATGACCCTGGGGCTGGTGAAGCTGAAGCTGGAGGAGCACAAGCTCCTGGACGTGACCAAGCTGGTCACCTGCGAGGCCGGCGACATGA
Organism: Ruminiclostridium sp.; assembly: GCA_017521345.1. Next base: position 6,383 of record JAFXCU010000078.1, read on the forward strand.
TCCAGGCAGGCAAGTTCTCCGTGGAGTTCATCCACGCCAACCACTCCATCGCCGACTCCGTGAGCTTCGCCATCAAGTGCCCCGTGGGCACCGTGATCCACACCGGCGACTTCAAGATCGACCCCACCCCCATTAAGGGCAAGATCATGGACCTGACCCGCCTGGGCCAGCTGGGCAAGGAGGGCGTCCTGGCCATGCTGGCTGACTCCACCAACGTGGAGCGCCCCGGCCACACCCGTTCTGAGCGGGCGGTGGGCGCCAGCTTCGACGTTCTCTTTAAGAACTGCGACGAGCGCATCATCGTCACCACCTTCGCCTCCAACGTGGACCGCATCCAGCAGATCATCCGTGTGGCTGAGCGCTATGGCCGTAAAGTGGCCATCACCGGCCGCAGCATGGAGAATTCCATCCGGGTGGCCACCGAGCTGGGCTACACCGAGATCCCCGAAGGGGTCCTGGTGGACATCAACCACATCAAGTCCCTGCCCAAGAACAAGATCTGCATCATCACCACGGGCAGCCAGGGCGAGCCTATGTCTGCCCTCTCCCGCATCGCCTATTCCACCCACAAGCAGGTGGAGATCCAGCCCGGCGACCGCGTCATCATTTCCGCCTCTGCCGTCCCCGGCAATGAGTCCGCCGTGAACAACGTCATCAACGAGCTCTACCGGAAGAACGCAGAGGTGGTCAACGAGTTCACCGGCACCCTCCACGTGTCCGGCCACGCCTGCCAGGACGAGCTGAAGATCATCCACGCCCTGGTGCGGCCCAAGTTCTTCATCCCCGTCCACGGCGAGCAGCGTCAGCTGAAGACCCACGCCCGGGTGGCCCAGGAAATGGGCACCCCTTCCAACAACGTCATCATCGGTGACGTGGGCCGGGTCATCGAGCTCACCCCCAACTCCGCCCAGCTGGCGGGCACCGTCCCCTCCGGCCGTGTCTTCGTGGACGGCTACGGCGTGGGCGACGTGGGCAGCGTGGTCCTGCGGGACCGCCGCCACCTGGCCCAGGACGGCATGATCGTGGTGGTGGTCTCCCTGTCCGCTGAGACCGGCGAGCTGGTCTCCGGCCCCGACCTCATCACCCGTGGCTTCGTGTACGTGAAGGAGTCTGAGAGCCTCATGGAAGAGCTGCGGGACGTGGCCCTCCTGTCCCTGGAGGACTGCCAGATGCGCAACATCAGCGATTGGGCCACCATCAAGTCCGCCATGAAGGGCGAGCTGTCCCGGTACCTGTATAAGAAGACCAAGCGCAACCCCATGATCCTGCCTGTCATCATGGAAGTGTAATTTAACATGGAAAAAGAAGGAGCGGCTTTTGCCGCTCCTTCTTTTTTATACCCGGAATTACTCCTCACCGGAGCCGGTCAGTTTGTTCTCATAGGACTGGATCATCTTCTTGACCATCTGGCCGCCGATGGAGCCGGCCTCACGGGAGGTCAGGGAGCCGTTGTAGCCCTTCTTCAGGTTGACGCCCACCTCGTTGGCTGCTTCCATCTTGAACTTATCCATGGCGGCCCGGGCCTCGGGGACCATGATGCGGTTGCTGCCGGAAGAAGACTTGTTGCTTGCCATATCGATTTCTCCTTTTCGAGATCATGTGTTGATTCAGGCCGTCTGTTCTGACGGCAAACGACCGTTCGTCGTTCCGGGCTTATGATTGCCGAAACAGAGGAGAATATGCAAGCCGGAAAACCAGAAAAAAGCGGAAAAACAAGCCCCCGAGGAAACCTCGGGGGCTTGCAGTCAGGGATCAAAGATCCCACTCAACCAACCAAGAATTGATTAGAAGAAGATGTAGCCGAACTCGTCATCGTCAGGAGCGGCAAACACGTTGTACTCGAAGGTGTCACCAGCCACGATGTCAGTAACAGACTCGGGACCGTCGATCTGGACATAGGTGGAGTCAGCAGTGAAGTAGATGAAGCCAACGCCTTCCAGGTCGATAGCGGTAACGCCATTCACGGTCTTGATAGAGTTAACAGTGCCCTCGGTGGTGGGAGCATAGTCCTTGATGTCAACCAGGGTGTTGCCGTCAACGATCAGCTCGAAGATACCGCCGTCCTCCAGTGCATCGTACAGTCTCTGGAACTTCCAGTTGTTCTGCAGCACGGATGCGTCGGTGGTCAGGGTCATCTTGCCGTCCTCGGTGATGACGTCAATGGAGATGACATACTTGCCATCCTCGTTGAAGGAACGAACAGCCTCGCCATCGACATAAGCCATAACGGTCTCTTCAACGGGGTTGTTCTCGACCATGACATAGCCCAGGTCAACGGTGGTGACGCGCTTCTCGGTGGTGATCACGGGGCTCTTGTGGGTAGCGCCGGTGAATGCCCAGCCGGAGACGTTATCGACGTCCAGGTCAGAGCCCTTGACGACAGAGTAGGTGTCCAGGTTGCGGTTGTAGACGAAGATGGGAGCTTCATCCTCAACGACGAAGACGTCGCTGTTGAAGTAGTTCTTGAATGCCACACCAGCAGGGGTGTCGAAGACCATGTTGTCCTCGCCATGGTTTGCGACCCAGTGGGGACCATAGAAGCGGCCTTCGTCGTTCAGGGTTGCACCATCGATGTAAGCCTGACCGAAGTCAAAGATGCTGGTCCAGTTGGTAGCGGTGGAGAAGCAGGGAACTGCTGCCAGGTAGTAGGTGCCCTCATCGTTGGGCTGGATGTAGTACAGGGAGCCGACAACGGGCTTGCCGCAGTCATCGCAGTAGGGGCACTTGGAGATGCCAGCGAAGTCACCAGCGTGAGTGAACCAGTCATGCCAGTTGTGGTGGCCCCAGCTGTTGATGGTAGCTGCAACTTCAACATTCATCTTGTCGCCGTTGGTGGTCAGAACCTCGGTAACAAAGACGTTGTCAACGTTAGCGTTGGGGGTGGTGTGGTTTGCAACCTTGGTTGCAACGACGAACTGAGACAGTTCGGGGACCAGAGCGTTGCCGTCGACGACGAACAGGTAGCCGTTCTCTTCAACGAAGCTGTAGGTCTTCTTCAGGGAGATCTGGCGGAATGCGTCCAGCTGCTCCAGCAGAGAGCCGTCGAAGGTGCCGTCGCCCAGGGTGACGGTCAGGTCAGCAGCAGACAGCTTGTTAGCAACTGCGGACTGAACTGCAACGTCTTCGTAACGGTCGATGCCTTTAGCGGTGAAGACAGCGGGGGTAGCCTTGACATAGTCATAAGCTTCGATGGTGCCAACAGTCTGGATGTCATCGAACTCGATGGAAGCCTTCAGGCTGTGCTCACGGAAGGTTGCGGGGTTGAAGCCGTCAAACAGCATGCCAGCGATCATGTAACGATCCTGCTCCCACTCTTCGATGGTCATGGAAGCGTCTCTGTTAACGATCTCGCGAGCGATGAAGTCGTCAGCGTGAACAGCCTCGGTCTTCAGGATAGCATAGGGATAAACAACGAAGATGTCGATGTCGCCGCCGCCGTCCTGGTCGATACCGACGAAGGAGTACTGCTCAAACTCACCGTGGATGCGCATTGCGTCATAAACCAGGGAGACACGAGCGTCGTCGCCGCCGGGGGTGGTGATGGGATCATGGTTGTAACCAACGAAGAAATGATTGTCATAGTCGTTGAATGCGACCATGTTGGACTCGGCATAAATGTCAGCCCAGTCCTTAGCAACGTTGTCCAGGCGATACTTCTGGCCGGAGATGTTCACGGTGTTGAAGTGGGTGTTGTCGATACCAGAGACGTTGCCCCAGACGTCAGAGACAACGATAGCGTCTTCGCCATAGACAGAGCGGATGACCAGAGCCTTATCGCCCTTAGCCAGAAGCTCAACCTTCTGTGCGAACAGGTCGGTGTAGTCGGCGGTGGTTCTGTAGAACCACTCATCGTTGGGCTCGCCAGCACCATTCTTGTCGTGTGCGTCCTTCATCTCGCCCAGGTAGTAGGTGTAAACACCGGTGTCCTGGTTGTAATCCATGTGGGTCAGAATGCCTTCGTCGGTCTCTGCACCGAACTTGTCAGCCAGCAGGGTGGTGACACCGCGGCCAACGCGCTCAGCGTTCAGAGCGTTCCAGATCATCTGAGCAGCGTCGTCACGGGACAGAGCCTCAGAGGGAACGACGTCTGCCAGGCCGTCATACAGGCCAGCCTTAGCAGCGTCGACGTTGACGTTCAGTTCCCAAGAGGAACCGACATAGCCTTCCTCGACTGCGTTGTAGCCGCAAGCGACCAGCAGCATCTTGGACAGCTGGCTGCCGGTGACGTTAGCGTCAGGAGCGAAGGTGCCGTCGCCCATGCCAGCAACAAAGCCAGCAGCAACGCCGAACTCGATGAACTTGTTAGCCCACTTGCTATTGGCGCTAGTCAGAACATCGGAGAAGGAAGACTTGCCATTGTCCGCGATAGCAGCCTCACCGCCGTTCATAGCGATGGAGATCAGCTTGGTAGCTTCTGCACGGGAAATGGTGTCATCGGGACGGAAAGAACCGTCTTCATAGCCGTTGATGATGCCCAGGGCAACACAGTAGTCAACGGCAGCTGCATTATCGATGGAATCAGCATCGGTGAATGCAGTTGCGGCACCAGCGGAAACAGCCAGGGACAGAGACATAGCCATTGCCAGAACCAGTGCCAGAACCTTCTTCAGGTTTCTCATAGGATTTTTCCTCCTTTAGATTTTTTGGATCAAATCCTTACCCTAAACCGTGTCCGGCACACATACTGTGGCATGCCTTGCGGTATCTGCGTCGGGCGCAGCAAGGGGGAATTTGTCCTATGGATACTATACGCAAACATGTCCAATTTGTAAAGCGGTTCGGCCCAAATGTAACAAAACAGTAATAAAGTTACAGAACGGTTACAAGCCAGATTCTTTATCTGCTTACCGCTGGAAGGCACACCCGAACCGGGCGGCTGATCGCCGCCCCTACATGGGTAAGCTTATGAAAACACCCCCGAAGGAAGATCCCTCGGGGGTGTACGTCTACATTATATATAATGTATTACTCGTGGTCCACCTTGTACATGTACTCCAGCAGGTCCACGGTCTTGGCGGAGTAGCCGATCTCGTTGTCGTACCAGGCAACCACCTTCACAAAGTGGTCGTTCAGGGAGATACCGGCCTTGGCGTCGAAAATGGCGATGTGCTTGTCGCCCAGGAAGTCGGAGGAGACCACATCGTCGGTGGTGTAGTCCAGGATGCCCTTCATGGGGCCCTCAGCAGCTGCCTTCATGGCGGCGCAGACCTGGTCATAGGTGGCGGGGGTCTCCAGGGTTGCGGTCAGGTCCACCACGGAGACGTCCAGGGTGGGCACACGCAGGGACATGCCGGTCAGCTTGCCGGAGAGC
>JAFXCU010000079.1 GCA_017521345.1 Ruminiclostridium sp.
GCCCATGGGGCCGTTCCAGATGACGGTGCCGGCATCCTTCAGAGCCTCGGTGTAGAGCTCCACGGTCTTGGGGCCGATGTCCATGCCCATCCAGCCGTCGGGGATCTCACCGGCGGTGACAACCTGGTACTCGGCGTCGCCGGAGAACTCCTTGGTGATTTTGTTGTCCACGGGCAGCAGGAGCTTCACGCCCTTTTCCTTGGCCAGGGCGACCATGTTGCGGGCGTAGTTCAGGCGGTCCTCGTCCAGGAGGGATTCGCCAATGTCGCCGCCCAGGATGGAGACCAGGGGACGCTGGGGGTTCTCCAGAGCGCCGCCCATGACGGCCAGCTCCTTTTCCACCAGGAAGCCTGCCACGGCGGGCATGTAGTCGGCAACGCCGGCGGTGGAGGCGTGGGCGCGGTGGGAGCAGCCGAAGGCGTCGAAAACGAAGATGTCAGCCAGGGAGGCCAGCTCCTTGGCGAATTCGGGGTCGTTCTTTTCTTCTTCCTTGCGGAAACGCAGGTTCTCCACCAGCATGACCTGGCCGGGCTGCAGGTTGGCGGCCATCTCCTTGGTGTTGGGGCCCAGCACGTCGGTGGTCATGGGCACGGGCATGCCCAGCAGCTTTTCCAGGTGCTCCCGGGCGGAGTACAGGGAGTTCTCCTTCTTCCACTCGCCCTTGGGACGGCCCAGGTGGGAGGTGAGGATGACAGCGGCGTTCTGGTCCAGCAGGTAGCGGATGGTGGGGATGGTGGCCACGATGCGGGTGTCGTCCAGGATCTCGCCGGTCTTCTTGTCGTAGGGAACGTTGAAGTCGCAGCGCATGAGGATCTTCTTGCCGGACACGTCGATATCACGAATGTTCTTCTTGTTGTAATTCATAGGAAAAAAGCCCCTTCTCTTTTTTTCAATGTTGTTTAGTCCTGTTGTGTGGTGCGCTCTTGTTTCATTTCACCCTCTCCGGTCAGGCCGGGAAAGTCCAGCTGGCGGAGGGCTTCGTAGGTCACGACGGCCACGGAGTTTGCCAGGTTCAGGCTGCGGGCGTCGGGACGCATGGGGATGCGGATGCACCGGTCGGCGTGGGCCTGACGGAACCACTGGGGCAGTCCGGCTGTTTCCTTCCCAAAAAACAGCCAGGAATCCCGGGTGAAGACAGCCTTGCTGTAGTCCCGGGGGGCCTTGGTGGTGGCCAGCCACAGATCGGTGATGTTGTTTTTGCGAAACAGATCTTCCAGATCTTCGTAGACCCGGACGTCCACCATGTGCCAGTAGTCCAGACCGGCCCGCTTCACTGCCTTGTCGCTGATGTCAAAGCCCAAGGGCTTAATGAGATGCAGACGGCTGCAGGTGGCAGCGCAGGTGCGGGCGATGTTGCCGGTGTTCATGGGGATCTCCGGTTCCACGAGAACGATATTAAGCATGATATCTGTCGCCTCGATCCTTGGTTGTGTTCATTCTGATACAGTTTGCATTTTACTGCAAGTGGAGGGGAAATTCAATAAGAATGTGCAAAAAGTTCTCATTTTGAAGGAAATATCAAATCTGGGAGAGGTTTTGGGAATATTTCGTTCCCTTTGCCTATTGGACAGTGACAAAGAAATGCAGGAAATCTGTCGTGTTAGTCGAAATGCCGAAGATGATTTTTTCTGCTGGAAAATGGTTGACAAGCTCCCTTTTATAGTATATTCTATTTTATAGAACAATCTATGAAAGGGTGATAGCATGAACCGAACCAACCCGACCCTCCACGGGGCCATGGAGGACCTGCAGCACATCCGCTCTGTGCTGGACGGACCGTCGGCCCTCCGCCCCCTGGCTCCCTACTTCCTGTGTACCGGGGTGGTGTGGCTGGCTTACGCACTCATCATGGCCTCCATCACCATCCCTGACACGCTGGGGTATCTGTGGCCCAATGTTTCGGCCTTTGTCCTTGAGTCCTTCGGGGCCCTCACCATGGTGGTGTATGACTATGGCAAGTGGGTCATCTGGGCCTTCCTCCTGGTCCAGTGCTGCCTATGGCAGCGGGAAAAGACCGCCCAGGTCCTGACGGGGACCGCCCGCCGGAGCCTTACCACCTGGCAGGTCTTTTTGCTCCTGTACCTGGTCTTTGTCATCGCCCTGGAAGTGGCCCAGGGTGCCGCCACCAATGAAGTACAGATGCTTTCCGATAGTATGTTCTACTTTTGGCAGACTGCCGGGCTGATGCAGAACGCTCTGCCCATTCTCTTCCCGGCCCTGCCTCTGATTCTCATGGGGAACCAGCTGGAGGACAAGGTCCTCTCCCTGTGGGGCTGGCTGAGCCTGGTCTGGGGTGTGGCATTGGTTGTCCTCTCCATGTACTCCCTGTCCCAGGGCATGGCGCAGTTGGAGATCGGCCTGCTTCTGGTCAGTGCCTTCCTGTCTCTGCTTGTGGGCTTCCTGGCTCCCATCGGTCTGCTGCTGACCGCCTGGCGGCTGGGACGGAAAGGAGCGTAATCATGGAACTTGATCAGATCCCCTCTGCATTTCAGTCCCGTCTGCGGCTGTCGGTCATCGCCGCCCTCCTCACCGGGCCCCAGAACTTCCGGGCCCTCCAGGACCTCACCGGGGCCACCCCCGGCAACCTGGGCAAGCAGCTGGAGCTGCTGGAAGGGGAGGGCTACATTCAAAGTAAAAAGGAATTCGTAGGCCGACGGCCCAACACCACCTACACCCTCCTGCCCTTCGGCCGGGAGCAGTTCACCCAGTATGTGGCCCTGCTGGAATCCGTCCTGGCCCAGGCTGCCCCGATGGAAGAGGAGGAACCCGAACCGGAGCCTTTGGCCCAGGGAAAACAGGCCCCTGGATTTGCATGAAAGACCGAAAAACCCGCGCCGTGTATCCGGCGCGGGTTTTCTGTCCTGAAACTTCTTTGATTTTTCTGTTGAGAAACGGCGGCGGCTGTGCTAGAATTATCCTGTTGCATTGGGTCCATTTTTAGACCCATCCCAACTCGTATATTAAATAGGTGCCCTTCGCACCCTGAAGCATAAAGGAGAATCGCTATGAAATTAGGTATCGTGGGTCTGCCCAACGTGGGCAAGAGCACCCTCTTCAACGCCATCACCAACGCAGGGGCTGAGTCCGCCAACTACCCCTTCTGCACCATCGACCCCAACGTGGGCATGGTCACCGTGCCCGACGCCCGCCTGGACAAGCTGGCTGAGATCTACAACCCCAAGAAGAAGACCCCCGCTGTCATCGAGTTCGTGGACATCGCCGGTCTGGTGAAGGGCGCCTCCAAGGGCGAGGGCCTGGGCAACAAGTTCCTGGCCAACATCCGTGAGACCGACGCCATCGTTCATGTGGTCCGCTGCTTCGACGACAGCAACATCATCCACGTGGAGGGCTCCTGCGACCCCGCCCGTGA